>JACZXC010000055.1 GCA_022571825.1 Myxococcales bacterium
TTCTCCCTGATCACCGCCTATCTCAACTGGGCCCTGTGCCTGGTGGCCTGCGCGCTGTTCGTGCCGTTCATCTGCCGGCGCAATCCGCGGGCCGACATCCGCGTCGTGGTCGCCGCTGCGTAGATAGGCCTCGGTACGGTCTGGCACGGAGGGCTCTCGGGTTCCGCGCCACTGATCCTGGCGACGCCCGGAAACCCGCTGCTCGACCCGGCGACCGGGGCCGCGGTTGTGGACCGTCTATATCCCGTGACCGAGACGCTCTTCCACCCGTTCAACCTGATCTATCTGGCCATCATCGGCGGCGTGGCCTTGACCGTCGTTTCCCTGCTGCATCCTCGAGGCGATCCGGTGCGTTCAGCCCCGAGCAGATCGATCGGATCCTCCCGGCGCCCCCCGACCGACTGGAGCCACCATCGACGCCCGGAGCGCGCGTTGACGCGTTTCGCGGCTGGATCTGGTTGGCGGTGATCCTGCTCGCCTATCCGCTCGGTCACTCGATTTGGACCCGGGGGTTCGGGACGAGCTGGACGATCAACGCCTACAACAGCGTGTTCCTGGTGGCCGCCCTGCTGCTCCACGGTCGGCCGCTCTCCTTCCTGCGAGCCTGTCGGCGGGGAGTCGACGCCACCTGGGGAATCATTCTCCAGTTTCCGTTTTATGCGGGCATTTTCGGGCTGATGCAGAATACGGGCCTCGGACGATGGATCGGCACCCTGTTCGCGGAGTTCGCCACCCAGCGCACCTATCCCTTCGTCGTCTACGCGTACTCGGCCCTCATGAATCTCTTCGTTCCGTCCGCGGGCTCGAAGTGGCTGATCGAAGCGCCGTATCTGATCCCCGCCGGCGAGCAGCTCGACGTCTCGGTGGTGACGGTCCTCCTCGCCTATGCCTACGGCGACTCCACCACCAACCTGATCCAGCCCTTCTTTGCGATCCCCATCCTGGGGGTGACCCGGCTCCGCTTCGGCGATGTGGTTGGCTACACTGTGATCGTGGCGGCGGCTTGCTTCCTGGCGAGCGCCGCAGCCATGTTCCTGATCCCTCCCGGGCTGTAGCGAGGGAGATGACCTGTCTGTCGGCGCGGGTTCTGGACGCGGGTCGATCGGGGTCCCATGGAGGCTGGAACCCACGTGCGAGGGGGTGAGGCCGCATGAACGTCGTCATCGTCGGTGCTGGACTCGTCGGTACGACCTTGGCCGAGAAGCTCTCCCGCGATGGCCACGACGTGTCCCTGGTGGAAGCGGATGCGTCCAAGGTCCGCGAACTCTCCAGGGAATTCGACATCCAGGTGATCGAGGGCAACGGGGCCACCGCGGACGTCCTTCGTCGGGCGCGGATCGACAAGGCCGACGCGATGATCGCGACCACGAACTCCGATGAGGCGAATATGATCGCAGCGCTGCTGGCCTCATCGCGATTCGGGGTCTCCCGGATCGTGGTACGGCTGCACGACGCAGGTCACGACGAGGCGTTCTCGCTGCTTTGCCAGAATCACACGGGCGAACTCGTCAGCGTGCGCCCCGAAGAGGCCGCGGTGGATCGAATCGCCTCTCTGCTCGAAGTGCACGGCGCGGTCGACGTGGTTTCGTTCATGGAGGGGCAGCTCCTGGTCGCGGGATTCCGAATCACCGAGAGCTCGGACTTCGTGGGGCTTCGGGTCTCGGACATGAACCTCCTGTTTGCGGTGACTCCGACCCTTGCCGTCGCGATCGAACGAAATAACGAATGGATCATCCCCGACGGTCAGGAGGAGATTGCGATCGGCGACCTGGTGTACTTCGCTATTGCACGAGACCACCTCGCGGACGTGCTGACCCTCGTCGGCGTCCCGGCCGACAAGCGCAGCGACGTGATGATCGCCGGGGCCGGTCGAATCGGGTTGAAGCTTGCGCGTCGACTGGAGGCCCTCGATGTCAAGGTGGTTCTGATCGAGGAGGACGAAATGCTCGCCCGCGAAGCCTCGGAGGCGCTGACCGACACCACGGTGATCCGCGGCTTGTCGACGGATCAGTCCCTGCTCGAGGAAGTGGAGATCGAGCGCGTCGCATCCTTCGTGGCGGTGACCCACGATCACGAGACGAATCTGGTGGCGGGATTGCTGGCCAAACGACTGGGCGCCGGGAGGGCCATCGTCCTGGTGGACAACCCGGCCCTGGTGGATCTGGTCGGAGAGATTGGAATCGACGCCATCATCAGTCCCCGCGTTTTGGCGATCGGTCTGACCCTGGAGACCATTCGGGGGGGTCGTGTGCGTTCCGTGGCACAGCTGCTCGAGGACCGGATCGAGATCGTCGAGGCCGAGGCGGTCAAGGGAAGTCAGCTCACCTCGGGAACGCTCGCGGACGTGAAGCTGCCGCGGGGAGTGCTGGTGGCAGCTCTTCGCCGCGGCGAAAAGTTGTTGGTGCCCCGCGGATCGGACCGCGCCGAGTCCGGCGACCGGGTCCTGTTCATCACGACTACGGAGAACGCCCCAAAGCTCGCCGACTTCCTCTCCGAATAGCGTCTCAGCGACAGCGTTCAGCGAGCGTGGAAGTCGGCCCCTGAGCCGACTTTCCTCCCTCCTCTTCCGCAGCCGAGCGAAGTCGTGTGCAGTAGCCCCGATGCGGCATCGCGAACGGCGGGGAAGGCCCCAGAATGCGGCGAGGGGGCTTCGGCTCATGGCTCGCCGGTACTGGATGGCCCTGGCCGTGCCCCGCTCGAGTGGCGTCAACGCACCCCCGGCAAACGTGACGGGGGCTGCGCTTTACTTCGCCGCCCCCCCTCGCCACATCCGGTGCCCCGGCGAAGCGCTCGCTAGAGCCGAATCCGAGGGGACCTGCGGCGGGCGCTATTTCGCTGGAGAAGACCACCGAAGATCATTCCAACCCCCAAGATCGAGGCGCCGGCGATCCACTCGTGCCAGCGCGGTTCCGCGCGAAGCGCCAGGTTCTGGCGAACCAGCCGTTCGATCTTCTGGTTCCGACTCTCGTCTCGTTCGGCCAACCTGCGGTTCGCAGACTGAAGTTCTTCCGAATCCTCGGTCAGACGTGCGACTTTCTCTCGCAGCTCCGCGGTCTCGATCTCGCCTCGGGTCAAGAGAAGTCGAGCCGGGGGATTGGTTTGCAGATAGCCGACCGGGATCCAGCCGTTTCCGATGCGGCCGACCTCGACCCGGGTCCAGCGGGGGGTCCGTTCCAGGACGTCCACGTCATCACCGGTCTTGATCACTCCGAGGATCTGAAACTCGAGCCCCGGCCCGGCGCGCAGGTTCAAGCGCAGGTCGTCCTTGACCCACGCGCGCTCCGCGAGGCTGGGGGTTGCCAGGCACATCAGGAACACCGATACCTGTAGGGCGCGGGACCCCAGTCGCGCGACGACGGTAACGGCCATGGGAACTCCCCCCTGAAAGGTCCCGTCCGATGCTCGGATTGGCTCGGCATCCTGGGGAGACGCATCGGGACCCGCACTTATCGCAGCGAAATCCGCGCAGTGGCTCCCCGGGTAGGACTCGAACCTACGACCCAGCGGTTAACAGCCGCTTGCTCTACCAGCTGAGCTACCGGGGAAGCGGACGAACTTCGAACCCGAATTCTAGGCAGTGAATTCGGAAAATCAACGAACGCCAACGTTCGGGGCCAACTTGGGTACCACGATCTCGATCGGGGCCGAAGGCGGAGCCTGACTGGAATCGGGGCGCTCCAGAATCACGACATAGCGGTAGCGCGCGCCCGGCTTCACATCATCATCCAGGTAGCGACCGGACCGCACGAAGGCCAGTTCCGTTCGCCCGAACCAACGACTGCGCATGACCCGGGCCCCCTGGAAGCCCTCGTCGGGCCGCGGGCGCCAGGCGAGGTGGATTCCATCGGGTTCCGCCCGGGTCGATAGGCCGTAGTCTTCGGAGCGGACGCCGACGCGCAGGGACGGGGCGCTCTCCAGGCCGTCGCCATCGACTGCGACGATCGCGTAGCTGGCGAGTTCCGCGGCAGCGACCGAATTGTCTTCCGCGACCATCGCCTCGGGGGGTACCGAAGCCACGACGCGAGGCGGGCCGCCATCCGCCGGGAAACGCAGCAGCCGATACTCGGCGATGTCGGTCTCGACGTTGGGCTCCCAGGCCAGTCGATTGACCCCGAGACCGAGCTCCACCACCCGAAGTCCGATCGGGGGCAACGGTTCGGGCTTCGTGACCGCTCGCACGGGCTCACCCGGAGGTCCTTCCACCTCGAAAATATTGCGGGCCGCCACCCGGTAGTAGAAAACTCGTAGCGGCTCGAGGCCCGTATCTATATACACTGTATTATGTCTTCCTTTGAGCCGGTCCAGGGGCCCGAAGGGGCCGCGCCAGCTGGGGCTGCGGTACACGACGTAACCGGCCGCGGCGGGGTCGCGCGACGCCTGCCAACTCAGGGGAACCTGGTGCGGCTGGTAGCTGTAGGCACGCAGGTCCGCGGGGGGCGCCGGCGGGAGCGCCGTGGTAGCGGAGATCACGTCCGAGGTGGCGACAGAGATTCGACCCTCGAGAGTGTAGGAGCGCACGCGGTAGAAGAGCGTCTCGCCGTCTGTCTCGCTGCGGTCGAGGGTGGCCGTGACCAGGCGTCCCTCGATCCGCGCCACGCGTCGGAAGGGGCCCTCGCGAGCCGCGGCGCGTTCGACCAGGTAACCCGCGACGTCCCTTCGGAACATCGGATCCCATTTCAACGGAATCGCGCGCAGCTCGCCGCTCGCCGCCCGGAGACCGTCGGGGGCCGGAATCGTCGCCGAAGGCAGCGTCTCCAGCGTCGGGGTGACGACGCTCATCCTCCGCTGGAGAGCACTCCAGCTGAAGTCTTCGAGTCCAGGGGTCCCCGCGCAACCGGCTGCGACCAGGGCGAGGCAGCAGCAGGCGATCCGAGCCCGGGATGCGCTCACTCCCTCACTCCCCGACCGTGGCCACGTCGGGCTCGGAGCGCAGTAGCTCGAGGTTCTCGAGTTGGCGCTCGGCCCGCGCGATGTAGGCCTGGGCGCGCGCGTTATCGGGATCGATCAACAGGGCCCGGCGCCAGAGATCGAGGGCGGACTGAAGATCTTCGCTGCCGAACTGGTTCCGCCCCGCCTCGATCAGCGGGTCGACCTGGGTCGCCAGCCGCCGACGAATCGACGTCAGGCGCTTCCGCGCCGCGACGTGGTCCCGGTTCGCGGCGAGGGCGCGGTCGAAGTGTCGGATGGCCGTGTCCAGGTCGCCGGCGCGTTCGGATGCCAGGCCGTTTTGGTAGAAGCCCTCGGAACGAATGTCGGCATCTGTCGCGAAGGGCTCCGAGGCATCGAAGGCCGCCGGGCCCTTCCCCGATGCCGCGCTCTCGCGACGAATCGTGGCGATGTAGGACAGGTATCCCCGCGCCGACTCGTTGTCGGGATCGAGGGACAGCGCCGAACGGAAGGCGAGCTGGGCCGCCGCATAGTTGCCGGTGGAGAAGCCCCGCCGTCCGGCTGCGAGGCGCCCCGAAACTTCCGCCAGCAGAGCATCGTCGAGCTGACGCTCGGCGGTTTCCAACTCGGGGTCGAACGGGTCGAGGGTGCGAAGCCGGCGAAGATCGTCGCGCGCGGCGGCGAGATCCTTCGCAGCCAGGGAGTCTCGGTAGGTCGCCCGGAGCTCGGTCTTTTGGGCCATCAGCTCTCGCGCCAGCAGCTGTACGTGGTCGAGGGTTTCCCTGTCCTGGGGCTGGAGCTTGAGTGCGAGGCGATAGTCCAAGATCGACTCCGCCAGTCGGCGCTTCGCCTCGAAGTAGCCGGCGCGCTTCTTGTAGCGTACGACGAGCTGGGCGAACTCCTCCTCGAGCTCGGCGATCCGACCGACGAACTCGGCGTCGCGGTTCTGGCCTTCGGTCGCGGTGCGCCAGATTTCGAGCGCGCCAAGGCGGTCGCCTTCGCGGTACCTTCGCTCGCCCATCTCGCGGGTCGTTGTGCACCCCGCGACCGCCAATGTCATGAGGACGGCCTGGGCTCGCCTCATAGCGCGCCGGGAATTCCCGGCTTGGACAAGGATCCCACCGCCACGGCGAATAGTTCCACCGGCTCCTGGCGGCCGGGGAGCTGGCGCGTGCCAACGCAACGCAGGCGGAACACGCTCCCGGCCCGCTTCTTCACCGCCTCTGAGACGAGAATCTCTCCGGGGCCAGCGAGCTTCTCGAGCCGGTGCGCAACGTTCACGGCATCGCCCACCGCCGTGAAATCCGTGCGGCGGTCGGAGCCGATATTGCCGACCACCACGGATCCCGTGTGAACGCCGATGCCCACCCGCACCGGGATGGAGGATGTCGTGCTCGGATCGAGGCTGTCGGAGCGCTGGTTCCGCTCCTCGATGCATCGGATGATGTCCACCGCCGCGGACAGGGCCTGTTGCGCGTGATCCGGGTTCGGAACCGGGGCGCCGAAGTAGGCCATCACTGAGTCGCCCATGAACTTGTCGATGGTCCCACCCCGCTCGAGAATGCGATCGGATACGAGTTGGAAGACCTCGTTGAGCAGCGCGACGACGCGGGGAGCCTCCAATCCCTCCGAGAGCCGCGTGAACCCGCGGATGTCGGCGAACAGAATGGTGACTTCGCGCTCGATCCCGGCCAGCTCGGCCCCTTCCGGCTCGTCGAGCAGCTGAGCCAGCAAGTAATCGTTCACGTACCGTCCGAAGGCACTCTGGATCCGCTGTTTCTGAAGCAGCGAGTCGCCCATCTCGTTGAATGCCCGGGTCAGATCTCCCACCTCGTCCCTCGAGGTCGGGGGAACGCGTACGCTGGTGTCTCCGGCTGCGAGGCGCTCGACGCCCACCTGGAGCCTACGGAGAGGACCGACCAGCAGAGTCACGAAGGCGATGCCGGCTCCGACACCCAGGCAGATGATCGCGGCGGCCGCCGCCGTGAGCTGATTCCTGTTGCTCTCCACGACCGGATCGATGAGCACACGGAGATCGAGCTCGACCTGGGCCTCACCCACCCGGATGCCGCTGTAAAGGATGGGCGCCGCGACCAGGAGCCGGGAGTCCAGGCGCGCGACCCGCGGTTCCAGGGAGGCGCCACCCGCCACGGCGAAGTGCGGTCCGTTCTGCTTGCGCTCGGCGGCGTCGAGGGAGGCTACGACGGCGCCCTCTCGCCCGAGCAGGCGGACGGCCACGACACCATTGCTCTCACGGATCTCTCGGATCAGGCGCTCGAGGGTGAGCTCGGCGTCGAAGTCACCCCGTTCGACGTTCAGGAGCGGTTCCTTGGCTGCTCCGGCAAGGCTGGTCGCCAGCGCTCGTCCGCGCTTTTCCACCTCGTCTTCGAGGGCCCGGCGCTCGTGTTGGGTGGCGATCGCCGCCAGGCTGACGCACGCCGCGACGAGGAGCGAAACCACCAGGGCGCTGAACTTGACTCGTAGCGATCGCAAGGCAAATCCGTCGTTGGTAGAGCCCGGCCTCGGCGGGGAGTCGGCCCTGGGGCCGGACACACGAGGCGCGTGGAGGAGGCTACAGGAGAGTCAATCGTCGCTGCAAGCGATTGGGTCGACGCGAATCTCGAGGATTTCGAACTCCCGCATTCCTTTCGGCACACGCACGGACACGGTGTCCCCGATACCCCGGCCCAGCAGCGCCCGGGCCACCGGCGAAGTCACCGAGATCCTTCCGCACTTGGCGTCCGCTTCCTCCTCGCCGAGGATGGTGTACGTGACTTCGTCGTTCGTGTCGGCGTCGACGAGAACGACCGTCATTCCGAATCGGACCCGATCCAACGCTTGCCCCGAGGGGTCGATGACCTGGGCCCGGGCGAGTCGATCGTCGATCAGACGGACGCGTCCCTCGATCTGGCTCTGTCGCTCCTTGGCGGCGTGGAACTCGGCATTTTCCGAGAGATCGCCGTGGGCCCGGGCGAGTTCGATTTCCTTGACGATCTTCGGACGCTCGACGGCCCGGATCTGCTTGAGCTCGGCCTCGAGCTTCTGATATCCGGCCCGTGTCATCGGAATGCGATCGTTCATCCGCCCCCCGCGGAACGCCTCGGCGGAAGCGTTACACTCAAGGGAAAAATAAAACCGGCGCTCAATCTTCCGCGCATTTCGCAGGGGAGACCGAGCGCCGGGCCACACGGAGCGTACCGGTCCCGGGGGAGCCCTGTCAACGAGATCCGCAGAGCGCTCCTCGGAAGAGTCGGCGGCGCGAGAACGGGGAGGCACTCCCTCCGGCGGCGCAGGTCCGCCTCCGCGACCGGCGACTGAGCGGCCGTTGGTTCCGGCGGCCCTCGTCTTCTACGCCCTGATGTTCGGAGGCGCCCTGCTCTGGGCGTCGCTGACCACGGGTTCGCTGTTCACCGCACCCGGGCAGATCCCGGGAGAGGGCCTCCGCCCGCTTCGGGACACGGGTGCCGGACTGCTGGCGGCGTTCTTCGTCATTTTCATCTCCCGGGAACTCACCCGACGAACCGGCTGGGCGGCGGGTCTCGCGCGCGCCCTGGGTGAACTTCTCGGCCGGCTCTCGCTGACCGAGTGCTGGCTGCTCGCTGTGGCGAGCAGCCTGGGCGAGGAGGCTCTGTTTCGGGGCGCGCTCCAGCCTCAGGTCGGCCTGGTTGCCGCCAGCCTGATCTTCGGCCTCGCCCATTTCGTTCCGCGCCGCGATCTGATGCCCTGGACTTTATTCTCGGTGGCAGCGGGTTTCCTTCTCGGCGCGCTGTTCGAGGCGACGGGCAATCTCATCGCCCCCATCGTGGCCCACATGGTCATCAATGGGGTCAACCTCCGGGCCATTACCCGGTAGCTCGTTTCGACTTTCCGGGCTTCGGCTGGACCGGGACCCGCCTAGATCGAGGCGATGGCGTCGATCTCCACCTGGGCACCCATCGGCAGGGCGGCGGCCTCGACGGTGACCCGGGCCGGACTCGGGGTGGTAGAGAAATGTTCGGCGTACACCGCGTTCACTCGTGGAAACAAGCTCAGGTCGACCAGATAAACCGTCGTCCGCAGCACTTGCCGCAGTGAGGATCCAGCGGCCTCGAGCACCGCGGACAAATTGGCGAGGACCTGCCGCGTCTGGGCCTCGATCTCGCCATCCACCAAGGCGCCGGTTGCGGGGTCGAGGGGAATCTGACCCGATAGGAAGAGCAGGCCATCGTGAGCGAGGGCCTGGGAGTAGGGGCCCACGGGGGCGGGCGCCGCGTCGGTACGGATCTCTTTCATCGGGTTGGACTCATCGACGCCCAGTGCTGGGGGTCAACTGTCGAAGGCTTCGTCGTCGTTGATCAGCCGTTCTTCGACGATGCGCAACAGGTATCCGAGGAGGAGAAGATTCGGAAGGCGCTTGAGCGAATCGCCCCGGATGTCCTGGGATTCGCCGAAATCCCCCGCGTAGCTGGCGAAAAACTTGAGTGTCTCCAGGGGTACGTTCTTGGCCAGGACCTCGTTGATCTGACTCACCTCGAGCTCGTCGAAGATTTCGGCGAGTTCCCAACCGAGCTCTTCGCGGGTGAGTCTGTCGACTGTCTCGGAAGTCGCCATGGCTTCGGGCCGCCCTCGGTTCGCAGCGTCAGACGATTGCCGATGGATAGAACCAGCGACGCAAGCGAACTTCGCTTATTCGCGAGCATCCTGACAGCGGGCGCATTTGTTGTCAACGAAGAGATCGCCGTTCGAGAACCCGATCGGAAACGGATGCGCACGGCGATCGCTGCGAGCACGCGCGCTCTGTGCAACTCGTGGCAACGGTGTTCACCCGTCGGAAACGGGTGCGTTGCCAACCCCACAACCGGGGTTCCCGACCGAAATCAAAGGCTCCGGTGACGAGTTGCCGGTGGGATTCCGGTCGGAGCCCGATCCGGATGGTCCGGGGCCGCCACCGGCCGTCCGTAGACGTCGGGTATCGCGACATTACCGGCAGCTTCGAAAACCGTCGAGCGGACGAATATCGGCGCTTGCACGCGCAGGGCGATCGCGATCGCATCACTGGGGCGCGCATCGATCTTGACGAGATTGCCGTTGTTCTCGAGATGGACGATTGCGTAATAGGTGCCGTCTTGGAGCTTGGTCACGACCACGCGCCGGATCTCCGCGTCGAGCCCCTGAATCAGCCGTTTCGCCAGGTCGTGGGTGTTCGGGCGCTTTGGCCGTTTTTGTTCCATCTCGGCCGTGATGGAATGGGCCGCATCCATTCCGATCCAGATCGGCAACAATCGGTTGCCGCCCTCCTCTTCGAGCACCATGACCGGAATGTTATGCGAGTCCAGGGCGACCAGCCCCACGCGGACAGGCACGTCGACGCTCGGCGGATCCTCTTCGCCGCAACCGAGTTGGACGAAGGGAGCGAGAACAAGGAGCAGCAGGAGAGTTTTGCGAGGTGCCATGCGTTCCCCGTACTCCGATCTTACCATGGCCTCGAGCCTTGCCGAGTCTGGGCGAGCGGTGGTCGGGGCGACTGGATTCGAACCAGCGACCTCTTCGTCCCGAACGAAGCGCGCTACCAGGCTGCGCCACGCCCCGAAAAAATGACTTTCCGAACTCAATGCTCGAAAAGTTCACGGACAACAGCAAAACTCAGGGTGTTCTCGCTTTTCCGAGACCCCCTTGCTTGAGAGACTCATTTTAGCAAGCCGGCAGACTGGGTCAACACATTCGGTTTCGTTGTCTTGGTGAAGGGGGAGCTTCTCCGGTTCAAATCGCGACCAGCACGTACACAATCGCCAACAAAATTTGCATCAGGGCAAATGGCACCGCTGCCACCACGAAGCCGACGAACGTCAACGGCAATTTCTCCCGGCTGATGATTGTCATGGCCACTACGGTCGATGCCGAGCCGATCGGCGTGATGTTGCCTCCCAGGTTCGCTCCGAAGATGACACACCACCAGTACGGCGATGCACTCGGATCGGGTTCGGCGGCCAGGACCTGCGGGTCGACGGCCAGGATCTTCGCCAGCATAGCGGCCAACGGGATGTTGTCGGTCACCGAACTGGCCACCGCCGAGACCACCAACAGCACCACCGAGGCCAGATGCTGCTCCAGCTGCAACATGGCGGCGATGCCGCTGCCGATCAGGGCCAGCACTTGGGCGTGTTCCATGACGTTGATCACCACGAACAACGCCGCGAAAAATGCGAGGAGATCCCAGTCAACCGCCGAGTAGAATTTGCCGACTTCGTGCTTGTAGGCCAGGAGCACTGCACCGGCGAAAAATAACGCGATGAACCCCATGCCGAGTTCATGCAGGTTCCAAGGCAGCTGGGATTGGCCGGAGAGAGCGGCGATGAACAGCACCAACGCC
>JACZXC010000056.1 GCA_022571825.1 Myxococcales bacterium
GCGCGCGCTCTGGTGCGGGTGGGGGCGCGGGCGGAGGTGGCCTTCGCGAAAGGCCCCGGGGGTCACCGATCGCAGCTGTTCCGGGCCGCGCGTGAGTCAATCGAGCTCGATCCCGAGGCGGCGCTTCCCGGCCGCGCGCTCTTTCTTCACGGCTTTTCCGATGCCACCGGCGTGCAGTCCGATCTGATCGAGGCGCTGGTTCGGGTGGGTGGGGCACGGATCTGGCTCGACCGATCGCCCGTCGTGGGTGCCGACGTCGGAGAGCTGGCCTTTGGGCGGCGCTTTCGCGAGCGACTCGAGGGAGTGGCCGGTGGCATCGAGGTCCCGGCGAACCGCCCGGAGCGCCCTCGTGTCGCAGTCCTCTACGCACCGGGTCCCCACGCCGAAGCGCGCGCGGTCGCCGTGCGGATCCGCGCTCTGCTCGACGCAGGGGCGCGGGCCGAGCGCATCGGGGTGGTCGCGCGAAGCCTCACGGCCTATGGCGTTCCGCTGCGCCTCCATTTTCATCGCCTCGGAATTCCTTTCTCCGCTCTGAGCGAACGGGGACCGGCGGGCGCGGCGGGTCGCCAACTCATCGGCCTTCTGGAGGTACTCGCCGAGGGAGCCAGGACCCCGGCCGAGCGCTGGCTCGACGTGCAGGCGCTTCCGGGTCGCTCTTTGCCCACGGCGACCGGCGTCGAGTGCGCCGATCTCCGACTGTACCTGCATGCTCGAGGGGTCGCGCGTCTGGCCGACGTGGCCCGCCTGGAGCTCCGGGACGAAGACACGCTCGCGCTTCCCGTGAGAAGCGGACGGTCGGTGTCCGAGACCGGCGACGTGCGTCGGCCGCGTCGGCACCTGGAACGCGGCACGGTCGCGCGGGCGATTGCCGCCGCGGCGACCTTGTGTGCGCGACTGGACAACTGGCCGGAATCGGATCGTCTGGACGCGCATCGGATGCGACTGCGTCAGGTCGTGGACGAGGACCTCGGGTGGCGCCGCGACAGACCGGTTCGATCGACCCTGGACCCGCTGGATCCATTGGACGAACTCGACGCGGCGCTGCGCGCCGCCGGCCCCGACGACTTCGAGCTCACCCGCGCCGACTTCCTGCTGCTGCTCAATCGCGTTCTCAACCCCCGAGTGGGGTCTTTGCTGGGAGGGGAAGGGGCCGGTGTCCAGGTGTTGAATGTGATGGAGGCGCGGGCACGTACCTTCGATCACCTCTTTGTCGTGGGGCTCGGGCGCAACCTCTTCCCCCGCACCGTCACGGAAGACCTCCTGCTTCCGGACCAGCTCAGGCGGCGCCTCCGCGCCGTACTTCCCGAGCTGCCCGTGAAGGCCGAGGGCCGTTCCGAAGAGCGCTTCCTCTTCGCGCAGCTGGTTGCGGCGAGCCCGGCGGTGACGTTGACCTGTCCGATCACCGACGACGACGGCAAGGCGCAAGCGCCTTCGCCTCTGGTCGAGGGGCTGGTCGCGGACTGGAATCTGCCCGATCCCGAGCGGGTTCCCTGGCTCTTCGGCTCCCGTGGACTCGGTCTCGTCGAGCCGCGGGCATCGCGCCCCGCCCGTCCCGCTCATGAGCACGCGGTGCTCGCGGGGCTCTACGGATCGCGCCGGCGGTTCGAAGGAGTCTTGCGGATGGCGCTGGACGAGGCGCGAGGCGCGAACGAGGATGGCGCGGCGGACTCGAGTGCGCTGGCTCGATCCCGTTGCGCCGTGCTCACCGAGCTGGACCCGACCGGAGGGCTCCGGCGCGAGCTGGGGCCCTACTTCGGCTTTACCGGAGAGCGGCAAGAGTCGCCCCCGACGATCACCACCCTCGAATCCAACGCCCATTGTCCCTGGCAGACGTTCCTGGGTCGCGTGTTGGGACTCGACCCGCCCCCGGATGCGCTGGGTGCGCTGCCCCGGGTCGAGCCCCGCACATTGGGGAACCTGGTCCATCACGTCCTCGAGCGAATCGCTCGCGATGTTCTGGGCGACCCCGCCGAAGACCTGGAGGCCGCGCTGAAACGGGACGGTGCCCAGGTGGACTGGCCCGATGCCGAGACGCTGGACCCGCTGATCCGACGCTGTGCCGAGTCGGCGGCTCGGGAGCAGGGGATCTCGCTGCCTGGATTCGCACGGATCCTGGCGTTGGAAGCCCGCCGCCGGCTCGCCCTGGCGCGAGAACACGACTGGCCCATCGCGGGCGCGGGTCCGACGGTGCTCGGTGCCGAATTGACCGGCAGTGTCCGAGTGCGCGATGCGGGGGGACGCATCCGGACCTTGGGCTTCCGCGCGGATCGCGTGGATCGCAGCGACGAGGGCTTGTGTTTCACCGACTACAAGACGGGAAAGCCGGGTCCGAGGCAAACGACGCGAGCCGCCCGAGAGAAGGACTATCGAAGTCGCGTCGAAGCCGGCGTCTTGCTCCAGGCGGCCGCCTATGCCCATGCGGGCGGCAGGCATGGGCCGGCGCGGGGTCGGTACCTGTACTTGAACCCCGATGTGGCGCCGGAACTTTCTAGTTTTGAGGTTCGATCCGACGATCTCGGGTTCGCCGAAGCCTTCGAGAATGCGGTTCGAATTCTGCTCGGTGTCTGGGATCGCGGGTCCTTTACGCCGCGCCTCGTCGACACCCGGGGAGTCGAGCCCCGCCGCTGCGCGACGTGCGAAGTCAAGGTGGCCTGCCTGCGCGGAGACTCCGGAGCGCGTCGGAGGCTCGCGGAGTGGACTCGACGGTCCGGGGCGGATCGTCGGGAGGTTCCGGCCGAAGCGGCGCTGCGGTCCCTCTGGTCGCTCGGAAAGGAGTCGTAATGCGGGACGCCTCTCGCGATGAAACCCTCCGACAGCAGGATTTCGAGGCGCGCCGCGGAACCCAGGTCGTCTTCGATCGCCCCTTCATGCTCGAGGCGGGTGCGGGAACCGGGAAGACGGCAGCGCTGGTCTCGCGGGTCCTGGCCTGGAGCCTCGGTCCCGGTTGGCAGCGTGCGGCGTCGGCGTTGTGCGAGGAGGCCGGCGCGCGGGGTGCCGCTCTCGATGCGGACATTGCCCACCGGGTTCTCTCTCGGGTCGTCGCCATCACCTTCACCGAGGCGGCCGCCGCCGAAATGGCTTCCCGGTTCGAGTCGGCGTTCCGCGAGCTCGAGCGGGGCGAGCTTCCGCTCGGTGCCATCGCGCAATGCCTGCCCGAGGAGCCTCTGCGTCGCCGGCGCGCGGAGGCGCTGGGTCGAGCCCTGGAGCATCTGGAAGTTCACACGATTCACGCATGGTGTCGGCACCTGCTGGCCCTGCATCCCCTCGAGGCGGGTCTGCATCCGCGTCTCGAGATCGATGCGTCGGGCCGCTGTCGCGAGGAGGCGGTGCGCGAGGTGCTCGACCTGCGCCTTCGGGAAGCCTATGCCGAGCCGGGAGATCCAGACGTTCTGGCTCTGGCAGAGTGCGGGATCGGTCCGGGCGATTTCGAGGCAGCACTGCTCTCCCTGCTCGAGGATGGACTCTCGACCGAGGCCCTGGACCTCGAGCCCCTCGCTTCCGGACGGGTGCGGCGATTGTGCGAGCGGTTGCAAAGGGCGCTCGATGCCGTGTGGGAAGCGGCGGAGGGCCGGCTCGATGCCTGCGGAGTTCGGGTTGCGGAGGCGACGCAGGCCCGCGTGCGGGAGACCCGGGTCCGACTCGAGCGCGAACCCTTTGGCAACCGCCCGCAGCTCGACGCGTTCCTCGCCTGGCTGCACGATCGCTGGGCCGAGAACGAGGTCGGGCGGATCGAGTCCTGGGGCCGAGAACAGTTCAGTCAGCGGGAGGGGCAGCGGCTGGGCGACCGGACCCAGGCGTTGAGTCGAGCCGCCCAGACCTTGGGCGGATTGTTGCAGCACCTGTTGGCGTTCGATCCGGACCGACTCGAGCGAGGCCGGCGAGTCTTGGGACCGTGGCTGCGCGAGGTCGAGGCGCAGCTTCGTGCCCGCGGCGTGTTGACCTTTTCGTCCCTGCTCGCGGAGACGGCGCGTCTGCTTGCACGTCGCCCGGATGTCGCGGCCCAGGTGCGGTCGCGAATCGATCAGCTGCTGATCGACGAGTTCCAGGACACCGACCGCCGACAGTGTGACATCGTTCGCGCCATCGCTCTCGACGGCTCGGCGGGGCTGAGACCGGGTCTATTCCTGGTCGGCGACCCCAAGCAGTCGATTTACGGCTGGCGCAACGCCGACCTGGCCGCGTACGACGCATTCGCCCGCGATCTGGAGAAGGCCGGCGGCGTTCGGTGTCGGCTCTCGGTCAACTACCGGTCCGTACCGGCCGTGCTCGACGAGATCGAACGAATCGCGGCTCCCCTGCTGGGTGAAGCCGAGGGCGTACAGCCGGGCTTCCAGCCCCTGATTCCGAGTCCCCAGCGCTCCGGGGAGGGCGGCTTTGCGGTCGGGCGCTTTGCTCCGGTCGAATTTTGGCTGCCCGATGCGAAGGATCCGGTGTCCGGGCGCAGGCCCCGGACCTCGGTGCTCGAAGCGGCGCGGATCGAGGCCACTGCCCTCGCCCGCGATCTGCGCGAGCTGCACGAGGCGCACGGCGTCCCGTGGTCGGACATCGGCGTTCTGTTTCGCAGCCGGGGGGAGTGGGACATCTACCTGGCGGCGCTGCGCGAAGCGGGCGTTCCGTACGCGGTCGAGGGCGATCGGCACTACTACCAGCGGCGCGAAGTCATCGATGCTTCCGCTTGGATCCGAAGCGCACTCGATCCCGACGATCACGTCGCGCTTCTCGCAGTGCTGCGTTCGTCGGCGGTAGGGGTTCCCGATGCGGCACTGCTCCCGCTCTGGGAGCGCGGCTTCCCGTCTCTGATGACGGATCTCGAAGACCTGGGAGTCGAGAAGCGCGCGGACCTGACCGTCATCGTGGGCGAGGTGGCGGCCTCCCTGCCCGGGGACGTTCCGGGTCTGGAGCGGATCGAGGGATGGGACGCCAACCTGCGGGAGGCCATCCGCATCCTGGCGGAGCTGCGGCGCTCGTTTCGATGCGACCCGCCCGATGTCGCCGTGGAACGGATGCGCACCGCTCTGCTCTTCGAGGCGGGCGAGTCCGCCCGCTTCCACGGCGCCTGGCGGATTGCGAATCTCGACCGGTTCTTCCGGGACCTGACCCGCGACCTCTGTGAGACCGATGTCCATCGCGTGCTGCGCAGGCTGCGCACCGCGCTTCTCAACGAGGAAGAGGCCGAAGAGGCCACCCCTCGCGAGGTCATCGACGACGCCGTGCGGGTCCTCACCATTCACGGGGCCAAGGGGCTCGACTTCGCCCACGTCTACGTCATGCAGCTTCACAAGAGCTCGGGTCGACCGGGGAATCAACGGGTTGCGTCCGGGGAGATCGATGGCGCCCCGGAATACTCCCTGCTGGGGGCTGCGACTCCGGGTTTCGACCAGGTGCGCGGCGATCGCGCGCGGGTCGCCGACGCCGAGCTCGCGCGAACCCTCTACGTGGCGATGACGCGGGCAAAGGACCGGCTGGTGCTGTGTGGTCTCTGGCCCCCGAACGGGAGTCGGGGACGCTCCCACGCGTCGCTGCTCCGACAGCGTGCGGTGGCTCCGCCCGATCTCGATGCCGCGTTCCGCCGCCTGGAGGAGGGTGGGAACGCCGACTTCTTCGACGCCGCCGATGCGCGTTGGGTCTTCCCGGACCTATCCCGGTCGCGGGCCATGCCGGCCGCGGGCGAGGAAGAATGCGGGGTCGCGTTGGCGTCACTCGCCGAAGTCGAAGCCGATGCGCGCCGCCTGCAGGTCGCCCGCGAGGGCGCCGAGGAGACCCGTGGATTGAGCTTTGGTGCCACCGCCTCCGGCGATTCTCCCGGTGGCTGGCATGACAGGCGGGACGACCGGGACGACCGGGACGACCGGAAGTTCGGGGACGCGGGGTCGCGGCTGCCATCCCGCTCGACCGGGGTCGGGGACATCGCCCGCGCGGTTGGCACCGCTGTGCATCGGGCCCTCGAAGTGTTCGATTGGACCTCCGATCTCGAGACCGAGGTTCGGCGCCGCCGACAGGTGCTGGAGCGAGAGCTGGGTTGGCTGGTGGGGCCGGAATCCGCGGAGGAAGCGATCGCCGACGCGTGCGCCCTGTTCGAGTCGTGGGCCTCCGGGCCGCTCTTCCAGGCGCTTCGCGCATTGGTCCCGCGAGTCGTCGCCCGCGAGCTGCCGATTCTGCTGCCCCCACAGCCCGACTTGTTGCCTCCGCAGCCCGGCGGCGGCTCCGTCGGTTTCGTCTCCGGCACGATCGATCTACTCTACCGCGATCCCCGCTCCGACTTGCTGGTGGTGGGCGATTACAAGACGGACCGCGTGGCGGCCGGGACCCTGATTGGGCACAGCCGCGGGTACGCGGCCCAGGGCGCGGTCTACCAGCGCGCCGTGCGCGACGCCTTCCAGCTCTCGTACTGGCCACGGTTTGAGCTCTGGTATCTGCGTCGGGGCGAGATCGTGGCGCTCTGAGCCGCAAGATCGATCCGACCCGCGCGTTCCCTTGACAATCGACCGAAATCGATCGTAGCGTGATCCGATCAAGCACTTCCTGTTTCACCTGATGCCCTACCGGGACCTACCGAAGGACTTCGAGGAAAAGCACGATTCGGCCTGGGTCTGGATCCCGAACCACCTGTTCGACCTGAAAAAGGGTCACGCCTCGATGGGAGAGCTGTCATGGAGAACGCCGTTACGCAGATCGAGGTGCTGGGCCGCAAGATTCACGAGTGCCGGGGAGGAAGCGGGCGGCCGCTCGTCTACCTCCACAGCGCCGGCGGGGAGGCGATCTGGCTGCCCCACCTCACGGGACTCGCGGAACGATACGAGCTGCACGCGCCGGCCCATCCCGGCTTTCTCAATCTTCGCACTGGACATCCGGTTCCCCGAGCGGCTCCAGCAGCTACTCTTCTACGACGTGAACAACCCCTTCGCCCGGGCGATGCGGGTTCCCGACGGCGCGGAGCTGCCCGAAGAAATGGTGACCAACTTCCTGAACGCTATGGCGGCCACGGCCAAGGTGGGCTGGAACCCGCTGCTGCACGATCCCCGCCTGGAAAAACTTCTACACCAGGTGAAGGCCGAGACTCTCTGCCTATGGGGTGAGCACGACCGGGTGGTGCCGCCCGTCTACGGAGAGAAGTACGCAAAGCTGATTCCCGGCGCGTCGCTCCGGATCCTGCCGGAGTGCGGCCATAGGTTGCCCTTCGAGAAGCCGTCGGAGTTCGTGGTGGCGGTGAGTGAGTTCGTGGGGTGAAGGTGGCGCTTCGGTGAAAGCATCCGATCTCTTCGTCAAGTGCCTCGAGGCCGAGGGTGTCCGGCAGATCTTCGGCATCCCGGGCGAAGAGAACGCAGACCTCATGATCTCGCTCGAGGACTCCCCGATCGAGTTCGTCCTCACACGCCACGAACAGGGTGCCGCCTTCATGGCGGAGGTCTGGGGGCGGCTCACCGGCGAACCGGGAGTGTGCCTGGGAACCCTGGGACCCGGAGCGACCAACCTCGTCACCGGTGTTGCGGATGGGAACATGGATCGCGCCCCGATGGTGGTGATCACCGGTCAGGCCGACAGCAAGCGCCAGCACAAGGAAAGTCACCAACACATGGACGTGGTCGCCATGTTTCGACCGGTCACGAAGTGGGGACACGCGGTACTCCACCCCGACAGCGTTCCGGAGATCGTGCGCAAGGCCTTCAAGATCGCGGCCACCGAAAAGCCCGGGTCCTGCCACATCGAGCTCGCCGAGGACATCGCGGCGCTGCAGACGACCTCGCGACCGATCGCAACCGAGCGGACCCGCCGGCCGGTTCCCGCCGACAAGGTGGTGGACCAGGCCTTCGAGGCGATTCGCTCGGCCCGTCGGCCGATGATCCTGGCCGGAAACGGCACGATTCGAAAACGCGCCAGCAAGCAGCTTCGCCAGTTTGCCGAGCGCACGGGAATCGGCGTGGTGAGCACGTTCATGGCCAAGGGCTGTGTCGACATGGACGCCGAGTACAGCCTGTTCACGATCGGGCTCCAGGCGAAGGATTTCGTGTCCTGCGCCATCGACGCCGCCGACGTGGTGATCTGCCTGGGATACGACATGGTCGAATACCATCCGCAGCTGTGGAATCCCGCGGGGGACAAGCGGATCATCCACATCGATTTTCTGCCCGCAGAGATCGACGAGCACTACCGCACCGAAATCGACGTCGTGGGCGACCTGGCCCACACCCTGTGGATGCTGAACCAGCGGGTCGAGGCCGACCCCTTCCGGGTGGATACGAGCCAGCAGAAGGCCGTGCGCCGCGACATGCTCTCGGACTTCGCCGAGTACCGCGACGACGATACCGAGGGGCGGATCCGTCCCCAGAAGGTGCTGTGGGATGTGCGCCAGGTGCTGGGACCCCAGGACATCCTGCTCTCCGACGTCGGCGCCCACAAGATGTGGATCGCCCGGTACTACCAGTGCCACGAGCCCAATACCTGCCTCATCCCCAACGGCTTCTGCTCGATGGGTTTCGCTCTTCCCGGGGCGATCGCCGCCCATCGGGTCTTCCCGGACCGCGGTGTCCTGGCGATCTGCGGCGATGGCGGATTTCTGATGAACGTCCAGGAGATGGAGACCGCGGTTCGCCTCGGGTCGAAGATCGTCGTCATGATCTGGGAGGACGGCGCCTACGGTCTGATCGCATGGAAGCAGCAGACCCAGTTCGATCGCCACACCGACTTGAGCTTCGGGAACCCGGACTTCCTGGCGCTTGCCGCGGCCTTTGGCTGGAGCGGACACCGGGTGGAGAAGAGCCGCGATCTCGCCGATGTCCTCGAGCGCGCGCTTCGGGAGCAAGGACCGAGCCTGGTCGTGGTGCCCATCGACTACCGCGAGAACGCCCTGCTCACCGAGCGCCTCGGAAATATCGTCTGCCCGATCTGAGCATGTTAAACGACTCCTATCCCTACTATCTCGGCAACGAGCCGATGATCCCGAATCGGGACTTGGTGGTCCGGGACAAGTACACCGGCGAGGTTGCGACCCGGGTGGCCATGGCCGATCCGGCTGCCATCGACCGAGCCATCGGTCTGGCCGTCGAGGCCACCGAGCCCATGCGCGAGCTTCCCGCCTACGAGCGCCAGCGAGTGCTCAACCACTGTGTCGCCCGCTTCAGCGAGCGCGAGGAAGAGCTCGCCATGGCCCTCTGCATCGAGGCCGGCAAGCCCATCAAGGACTCGCGCGGCGAGGCGGGGCGCTTGATCGACACCTTTCGCGTGGCCGCCGAGGAATCCGTTCGGATCACGGGGGAGGTGATGCCCCTCGACATCAGCCCGAGGGCGCGGGGCTACTCGGGCATGTGGAAGCGCGTGCCCATCGGCCCGTGCTCCTTCATCTCGCCCTTCAACTTCCCCCTCAACCTGGCCGCTCACAAAGTGGCGCCGGCGTTGGCCGTGGGTTGCCCGTTCATCCTCAAGCCGGCGAGCCTGACTCCCGTGGGCGCGCTCATCATCGGCGAAGTGTTGGCGGAGGCGGGCCTTCCCCCCGGCGCCTTTTCGATCCTGCCGACGCGACGCGACGGAGCCGATCTCTTTACCACCGACGAGCGCCTGAAGCTGCTGAGCTTCACCGGCTCGCCGGAGGTGGGCTGGGCCCTCAAGGCCCGGGCCGGGAAGAAGAAGGTCGTACTCGAGCTGGGTGGAAACGCGGCGGTCGTCGTCGATCACGACGCGGACCTCGCCGACGCCGTCGATCGAATCGTGTACGGAGCCTTCTACCAATCCGGCCAGAGCTGCATCGGCGTTCAACGCATCCTGGTTCACGAGGAGATCTACGATCGGCTGCGCGACGGGCTGGTGGCGGCGACCGGGCGCCTGAAGCGGGGAGATCCCAAAGATCCGGAGACGTTCATCGGCCCCATGATCTCCGAAGCCGAGGCCTCGCGTCTCGACGATTGGATTCGGGCGGCGATCGCGGCGGGGGGAAAGCTCCTGTGCGGCGGCAATCGCGACGGCGCCATGCTCGAGGCCACGCTGCTGGAGAATGTTCCCGCGCAGCAGGATCTGGTTCGCAAGGAGGCGTTCGGACCGGTGGCGGTGCTCAGCTCGTTTCGCGACTTCGACCGGGCGCTGGCGGAGGTAAACGACAGCGTGTTCGGACTCCAGGCGGGAATCTTCACCCGCGACCTCTACAAGGCCCATCGGGCCTGGAATACCCTGGAGGTCGGCGCGGTGGTGATCGGCGACGTGCCCTCCTGGCGGGTCGATCACATGCCCTACGGCGGGGTCAAAGACAGCGGGCTCGGGCGCGAGGGCATTCGCTTCGCCATCGAGGACATGACGGAGATTCGCCTCCTGGTGATTCGCACGCCGGCATGAGCGGAGAGTCGATCCGAACCATCCTCGAACGCGAAGGGGCCGGCGGCGAGGTGACCGTGCGGGGCTGGATCCGGACGGCTCGCCACTCGAAGGGCGTGAGCTTCCTGGAGATGAGCGACGGCTCCTGCTTCGCCGGAATCCAGGTGGTGCTCGAACCCTCCCTCGAGAACTACGAATCCGAGCTCAGACACCTGGTGACGGGAGCCGCCGTGATCGTGGTGGGAGAGCTCGTGGACTCCCCGGGCAAGGGACAGCGCTTCGAGGTCAAGGCCGGTCGGGCCGACGTCGTCGGCGGCGTCGAGCCCGACTATCCGCTCCAGAAGAAGCGCCACTCCTTTGAATTCCTCCGCACCCTGGCCCACCTGCGGCCGCGCACCAACACGATCGGCGCGGTGCTGCGGGTGCGAAACGCGGCTTCCCAGGCGATTCACGGATTCTTTCAGGACCGCGGCTTCGTACACCTCCACTCGCCGATCATCACCGCGTTGGACGCCGAGGGTGCCGGTCAATTGTTCCGCGTCTCGACCCTGGACCCCGGGAACCCACCGCGAAACGACGATGGCGGTGTGGATTTCGGCCGAGACTTTTTCGGACGGGAGACCTTCCTCACCGTCTCCGGCCAGCTTGAGGCGGAAATCACCGCCCTGGCTCTCAGCCGCGTCTACACCTTCGGTCCCACCTTTCGGGCCGAGAACTCCAACACCAGTCGACATCTCGCCGAGTTCTGGATGGTGGAACCGGAGATGGCCTTCTGCGATCTCGCCGACAACATGGATCTGGCTGAAGATTTCCTGAAGGGAATCTTTCGCAGCGTCCTGGATCGGTGCCCGGACGACATGGCGTTTTTCAATCAACGAATCGATGACACCATTCTCGATACCCTCGAGCACATCATCGAAACGCCCTTCGAGCG
>JACZXC010000057.1 GCA_022571825.1 Myxococcales bacterium
CAGGTAGAAGGGGATGCCCGCGGCAATGGTGGCAAGGGAGAGCAGCGCCTCGGTGGGGCGCTCGAGACACGGGGAGCACCGGCTAGACGGCGCTTCGGGTGGCGAGGTGGCTCCACCCGCCGGGACCGAACGCGAACGCCCCCCACCACCAACAAGCCGATCCCGCCGATCTTGAGAACGGTGATCAGACGCTGGAAGGCACCCCCGCGCTCGACGCCGAAGTCGTGGACCCCGGTCAGCATCCAGACCAGCGCAAGCGTCGGGGGCGTCGGGCCGAGGGCGCCGCCGATGACCCACAGCAACAGGATGACCCGGGGATCGCCCAGGTCTCGGGCCATGAAGCCGGTCGTCGTAAAGATGCCGCTGCCGACCGCGTTCGAGATCAACACGCAGGCCGCGGTGAAGCCCCACCTTTTTGAGTGCCGTCTCAGTCGGCATCCACACCGGTCGCGAAGAGTTCGAATATCTGGGTCAGGAGGAAGTCGAAGCTCTGCACGCTGCGGTAGCCGGCGGTCTGCATCTCCGCAACCACATCCGCTGCGGCGCTCGTGTGCCCATCATTCAGGAAGAGGCTGACGAATCCCCCGAGGTCGGCGTTCGGATCGAGGATGGCGACCCGGCCGCCGGGCTTCAGGTCGATCTGCAGGCGGGAAAAGTACCGTGCCCGGTCCTCGATGTGGTGATAGGTGTTGCACAGGAACACGAGATCGATGGCGCCGTCGGGCAGGAGCGGGTCATCGAATTCCCCGAGCACCACCTCGACGTTGGTGTAGCCGGCGGCGGCGACGGTGTCTCTCAGCTCCTGGACCACCTCCGGATCCACATCGACCGCGAAGACCTTGCCCTCGGGCCCCACGGCTTCGGCCAGGTAGGGCAGGAAGTAGCCACTGCCGGCGCCGAGGTCGGCCACCTGAGCGCCCGGCGCAATTTTCAACGATTCGACCACGCGGTCGGGCTGTTGCCAGCTCGTCCGGTAGAAATTCGTGCAGCCCGAGCAGACCGCGAGGGCGATCCCCAGCAGCGCCAGGCCCCAGGCCGTCCCTGTCCCAACCTTATTGCGTCTCGGCATGTCCCTACCTCGGTTCTTTCTGCTCCGGGGGCGACAATCCTCTCACGACGGTTGCTTCCGAAGAAGGGCCGCGAGGAGGAAGTGCACCGCCGTATCCTCGGCATCCCCCGGCTCCATGGACTGGGGAGCGGGATCCCAGTGGATGTGGACGGCCCAGGTGGCGATGGTCTCGATCACGAAGCGCGCGGCCAGAGCCAGATCGGGGACCGGTCTCAGCCAGCCGCCGCGGATCCGGGCGTCGAGATAGCGCGTCAACAGATCGAGTTGGGTGCCGCGACCCGCCGCGAAGAACAGATCCCCGAGGTCCGGATGGTCGGTGCCGCAGCGGTCGATCAGCTTGATGGCGGTGCGGTGGTGGCTCGATGTGGCGAAGAGCTCGCGCAGGATCGATTCGAGCTCGCCGCGGACGTTTTGGACACCGCGCCTGCGCGTCGCCCGCAGCAGGGCCGGGGGCACGCTCTCCCGGTCGAGCCGTTCGCGGATCTCCCGTCGCAGGGATCCGCGCTTCGGGGTCGGAATCGGAAGGTCGAGATCGGAGACAGCCGGCGGCTGCCCGTCCGAGTAGCGCAGGGCCGCCGCGAAGAGCGCCTGCTTGCTCTCGACGTAGAGATACAGGGTGCCCTTGGCCACCCCCATCGCCTCGGCGACGTCCGCCATCTGGGTCCGTCGGTACCCCTGGGCGATGAAGACGCGGGTGGCACACGCGAGCAGGTCCTTCATGCGATGCTCGGGGATCGGCCGTGCCACGGATCGATAATAACTGACTGATCGGGTCAGTCAACAGCGCGTTCCAGGGTGCGCGCCGATTGATCGGCGCGTCGGTTCATCGGCCCGTCGGCCCCTCGGCTGGTCGCCGAGGTGAACGCCTGCTAACCCAATGCCACGGGGTGGGGCGAGGCCCACGTGAAAATCCTCCGCCCGATGCTCCTGCTGTGGTTGCTGTGCCCGCTTCCGGTTGTTGCGAGCGAGGGGGTGCCCGCAGAGGACGTGATCCGTCGCGGCATGGTCCGCGAATCCACCCGTGACGAGGAATCCACACGTCACGAGCGTCGCGAGGACCGATTTCGGTGGATCGACATCGGCCTCGGGTGGGGGCGTGCCCTCACGCGATACGTCCGCAGTGCTGTGGCATCGATCCTCCGGCTCCAACCCGAGGTCGATTTCGTCCGGCTCGGTCCGGACCCCCGACTGCGCGTCTACCGACACACCAACCCCATGCTTCCAGTCTCGGGGATCGCAACCGTACTGGGCGCGAGTGGCCGCTACGACATCATTCTGGTCATCGACGTCTCCGGCTCGACCGGTGAATACGCACAGACCGATGTCAATGGTGACGGGAAGTTCGACGACCGCTGGCGGGGAAGCGACTCGATCCTGAAGGCCCAGACGAAGGCCACCCGCGGTTTCGTCCAGACCCTGACCAGGCTGCCCAACAACCCTGCCGGAACCCGAATCCGGGTGGGAATCGTCACCTTCGCCGGCGACGAGGACTTCTACCTCAGTCCGGGCGATCGGGATCTCGATCCCACACCCGAAATGATCTTTCAGCTGGCCATGCGCGACGCGGACGTCGTGATTCCCCTCAGCGGTGACTACGAGGCCGTTGACCGGGAGCTCGCAATGCTGTCGCGCGTCCACCCCCATGGGACCACCAACTTCGCCGCCGGCATCGGTCGGGCGATTCTCGAGCTCACCCCGGGATCGGGCGGCGAGTCGGCCCGTGGATCGGCCGACACGACTCGGAAGGTGATCCTGTTCCTCACGGACGGGAAGCCCCGGTTGCCCTACGACCGCAACAAGGCCGAGCAGGTAGCGATGCGGGCCGCGAAATTGGCTCACACCCGGGGAATCCGCATCAACAGCTTCGCCCTGGGCAAGAATGCGGTGACTCGCAAGGTGAACGGGTCGGTCCAGAAGATGGCGCTGAAGACCAACGGGCGCTTTGTAGAGCTCGAAAATCCGGGCGACATCGTATCGATCCTGAACGCGTCCTCCTTCGGTTTCGTGGACCGGGTCAAGCTCATCAACCGGACCACGGGCGACGCGACGCCTTACGTCACCACCGGGATCGACGGCTCCTTCTACGGGGAGATTCCTCTAGAGCCCGGCCTGAACCAGATCGAAATGGTTGCCGCGCTGCACGACCGCCGCGAGTTCTCCCAGTCGTTCAGCATCGAGTACGTGGACGCGCCGCCGGTGAGCGAACTGGTCGCGCGGCTCGAAAAGATCCGGCGCGAGAACAGAGCATTGATCGATCAGATCAAGCATCGCATGGTGACGGAGATGAAGCTGGCTCGCGCGCGGAAACATCTGGAACTGAGGGCGGAGGAATAACCGGATGAGATGATGCCGGCGTCCTCTATAATCCGGCTCGGCTGCAGAGGAGGATTCGGATGCGCCATCGGACGGGGCTGATCGGCGGACCGGTGGGACGGGCGGCCGTGGTACTGATGTTGCTGGCCGTCCCGGGTGCGAACTGCCCCGCGGCCCGGGCGGACGTCGCGATCGAACAAACGGGTCGGTCCGAGACCCTGCCGGAGGCGCCCCGTTCCCACTGGATCTGGATCGCGGACCTCTTGCTCCGACGAAGCGCGCTGCTGGACCTGGATCGCGGAACCTTCCTCGGCATGATCAGCACCGGATTCTTGTCCCCGGCGGCGGTGTTCCCGCGCAGTCGCAGCGAGTTCTACCTACCCGAGACCTACTACTCCCGGGGGAGCCGGGGAACGCGAACCGACACGGTGACCATCTACGATGCGAACTCGCTGGCCCCGAGCGGGGAGGTGGTGATTCCGCCGAAGCGGGCGATGAATGTGCTTCCATCGGCGAACGCGGCGCTCTCCGATGACGACCGCTTCCTCGCGGTCTTCAACATGACGCCCGCCACGTCCCTCAGCATCGTCGACGTCGAGCGCCGCCAGTTCGTGGAGGAGATCGCGACCCCGGGCTGCAGTCTGGTGTACGCGGCGGGACCGCGCCGGTTCCTGATGCTCTGCGGCGACGGGTCCTTTCTGACGGTGAGCCTCGGCGCCGACGGCCGGCAGGAGAGCAAGGTGCGCGAAGCGGCCTTCTTCGATCCCCAGGCGGATCCGGTGACCGAGAAGGCCGTGCGTTACCGCGACCGATGGCTCTTTGTCTCGTTCGAGGGTTTCGTGCATCCGATCGATGTTTCCGGGGAGGTGCCGCGCGCCGAGGAGGTCTGGTCGCTGTTCGACGACGAAGACCGGCGGTCTTCCTGGAGGATCGGAGGCAGCCAGCACCTCGCCGTCCACGAGGCCAGCGGTCGTCTTTTCTCGTTGGTGCACCGCGGCGGCGCCGATACCCACAAGGAGCCGGGCACGGAGCTCTGGGTCTACGATCTCGAGACGCGCACGCGCATCCAGCGAATCCAGCTGCACCATCCCGGATTCTCGTACCTCGGAGAGACTCTCGAGTTCGGCCAGTCGTGGGTCTGGCCGTTCCATCGAATCTCGGGCTGGTTGCTGGACCACGTGGTTCCCAGCCTGGGTCTCAGCCAGGTGCAAGTGACTCAGGACGACGAACCCCTGCTGATTACCGCCTCGCTCTTCAGCGGTTCCCTGGCGGTCTACGACGGGTTGACCGGACGCTTTCTGCGACGGTTATCGTCGGGGAACTTCACGGCCCATTCGATCCAGGCACCTTGGGGACGGGGATCGCGATGAGCCTAGGCGTCGGAGTCGACCCCGTACTGCAGTGGGCACTGCGTGGGTCCCTCGCGCTGCTTTTCCTGGGGGCGTCGTGGCACAAGCTGCGGGCCCCGATGGTTTTCCGGGCCGCGCTGGCAAACTACCAACTGCTACCCGAGCGGTTGCTGGCCTGGGCCGTGCCCTCAATCGCCGGAGTCGAGCTGGCGATCGGCGTCTGGCTGGTGCTGCCGGGCTTCGACGGCGGCGCGTCGCTGGCTGCGGCGATTCTGCTCTCCCTCTATACCGGCGCGATCGTCGTCAACCTGACCCGAGGTCGTCGCGAGATCGATTGCGGGTGCAGCGCCCCGGGGAGTCGTCGGCCCCTGAGTGGCAGTCTGGTCTGGCGGAATGGGGTTCTGATCGGAGCCGCCGGCGTGTGCACTCTCCCCGTGGCGGGACGTTCGCTGATCTGGATGGATACCGTATCCATCCTGGCGAGTGTCGCGGCGCTGGGACTCCTCTACGCGGCCGTCGATGGCAGCCTTGCGAACGCACCCGGTCGTTCGCCCGGAATCGGGGAACTGAAAGGTCGAGCATGGTCGATGCGCTGATCGTCTCCAATCTTTTGTTGTGGGGCTTGGTGGTTGTTCTCGCCGCGGTGGTCCTGGCGCTGGTCCGTCAGATCGGCGTGATTCACGAGCGCGTGGCCCCGGCCGGGGCGCTGATGCTGGCCGCCGGGCCCAAGCCCGGGGACGTCGCTCCCGTTCTCGAGCTGTCGGACTGGTCGGGACGACCTCTGCGCATCGGGGGACGCGATGGGAACGGGCTCAGTACGCTGCTCTTCTTCACGTCTCCGACCTGCCCGGTGTGCAAGACGCTGCTTCCGATTCTCGACTCGGTACGAGCTGCCGAGGGGCGCTGGCTTCGGGTGGTTCTCGCCAGCGACGGCCCGCGCGCCGGCCACGAAGACTTCGTTCGCGAACAACGCCTGGAGCGACACCCGTATCTCCTCTCGACGGAACTGGGTCTCGCCTACCGGGTGCGGCAGCTACCCTATGCGGTCCTCATCGATGCCGAGGGAATCGTGCGGGCCGCGGGGCTCGTCAATACGCGAGAGCATCTGGAGAGCCTGTTCGAGGCGATGGAACGCGGGACGGGCTCGGTGCAGGAGCTCCTCGACACCGAAGGGGCGAGTCGTCATGTCGCGTGATTCGGTGGGTGGTGGGCCTGGCGACGGAGCCGGGGAGGGGAGTCGATGAACCGCGTGGATCGCTGGTTTGCTCGCGCGTCCCGTCGCCTCGCGCGCCGGACCTCGCGCCGAAGTTTTCTCACGCGCTTCGGGGCGGTGCTGGTCGGGGGAGTCGCGCTGCCCTTGCTCCCGGTGGCCCGGGGCTCTTCGCCGGCGCGCGCGGCCGCACCCGGAGAGCCCGATCCCGCGACCCCGGTGGGAGATCCGTCGAGCTGCGACTACTGGCGGCACTGCGCCATCGACGGGTTCTTGAGCAGTTGCTGCGGCGGAACCCACACCTCCTGTCCGCCCGGGACGGAGATGTCACTGATCACGTGGCTGGGGACCTGCCGCAATCCCGAAGACGGAAAGGACTACGTTATTTCCTACAACGACTGCTGTGGAAAGGATCTGTGTGGCCAGTGCGTCTGTCAGCGGCACGAAGGCGATCGGCCGGTCTACTTCCCGCCCAGGAGCAACGACATCAACTGGTGCATGGGACGCGCCGGCGTCGTCTACAACTCCACCGTGGCGGTCGTCGTCGGGGTGGCCACCGAGGCCTGAGTCGGGTGGCTCGCGGGAGCGGCGGCTTGGCGATGGTTGCGGGAGCCCTCGCCCTGGCTGGAGCCAGCCCCGCGTCGGCGGAGACCCCGCAGATCCACTACATGCTCCAGTGTCAGGGCTGTCACCGAGCCGATGGCTCGGGATCTCCCGGCGCGGTGCCGTCTCTGAGGGGCATGATGGGGACGTTCCTGACGGTTCCGGGCGGGAGGGAGTACTTGGTCCGCGTGCCCGGCAGTGCCCAGTCGCCACTGAGCGACGCCGAGCTGGCCCGGGTGCTGAACTGGATGATTCGGGCCTTCGGCCCCCCGGCGATCGCCGCCGATTTCGAGCGGTTCCGCGCCGACGAGGTGGCGCGAGTTCGCGCTTTCCCGCTCACCGACGTGGATGCTGTCCGCCGCGCGCTGATCCGGGCCATCGAGCGGGCGCGCGAGCTCGAGTCGAGCTCACCGCGATCGGGCGATCGGGCGATCGGGCGATCCGGTGATCAGGTGATCGGGCGATCGGGCGATCAGGCGATCAGGCGATAGCTCGATGAAGAATCGGGCCGAGATCGGCCGATCGCTTTTTCGCGGGCCGATCCGGGCTTGTGGTGTCCCCCCTGCGCACTCGTACCGCGGCAACCTGCACCGGGGTTGCACACAGGACGCCGAACCCCGTGCATGCCGCCCACACCGTTTCTTCAAGCTGGACTGCCGGAGTTTCGATTACCAGAGGGCCCCCATTTTGGGGCTTCGACACCAGGAATCCCCGTGCTGCGGAGAACCCTTCCCTATCTCGTGTGCGCCCTCGGGGCCGCCCTCTGGGTGGCCTCGGCCGTCGCATTGCCGGTCGACTCCAACCGGAGCTTAGACTCGGCCGGCGCTCCCACCGAGACACGGGACGTCCTCGAACCCCACGGGATGATTTCCGTCAGCATGCGGATGTCGGTCGCGACCTACAGCCCTCGGGGCGAGGTGTCGTCCGACGACGTGCCCGAGCCGGAAACCTTCCTTCTGATGGGGTCCGGCCTGTTGGGACTGGCTCTGCTCGGTCAACGTCGCCGCACACGAACCGAGCGCTAGTTCACGAGACTTTCCGGCGCCTCCTTCACGGCCGCAGAGCGCTTCCACCCGTGTCGCCAGTCGATGACTGGTGCGAGCGTTTTTCTCGACGATTAGAATGGCCGGGCGGAGGTGGACATGATCACCCTGTATCAAGTTCTTTCCGACGCCTATCCCAATGCCGGCCGCTATCTGGCCCGTCTCGAGGCCCGCCCCGCGCTCCAGAAGGTGATGACCTCCGACGCGCGAACCTGACCGACGTGGGCTGAACCCAGCCAAAGGAAGACGAGCCGTGCCGCAGCTCCGCCCAGTCCAGCCCGAGCCGCTGCCTCGCGACGGGTTCCGCATCCACCCCGCTGGGGTCCGGTGGATTCGCCTCCGGGACCGGATGGCGCCGGAACCAGGTCGAACCGCCCAGTTTCGTCGCTGAACCCTGGACCGCCCCGGGCCCGAAGCCGGCGGCTTTCTAGCGGCGCTTCGTGCTCGAGATCCTGATCGTGATCTTCGCGGCCGTGATCGGCGCCGCCGCCTTCGAACGCTTGCGGCTGCCGGGGGTGGCGGGTCTGCTGGTGGCGGGAGCCATCATCGGCCCGGGTGGCATGGGCTGGGTCGAGGACTCCGATCGCGTCCGCGCGCTGGCGGAGTTCGGCGTGGCCTTGTTGCTCTTCGAGATTGGACTCGAGCTGCCGATCGAGGCCCTGCGGGAGGTGTGGCGGCGAGCGCTGCTCTCCGGGGCATTGCAGGTGAGCATCACGATTGCCGCGGTGGCTGCGCTGGCTTCGGCCCTCGGCGTGCGCATCGAGATGGCGATCGTGATCGGCATGCTCGCCTCGATGTCGAGCACCGCCGTCGTGATGCGCGTTCTCGCCCAACGCGGCGAGATCGATACGCCCCACGGGCATCTTTCCGTCGGGATTCTTCTCTTCCAGGATCTATGTCTGGTTCCGTTTCTTCTCGCAGTGCCGATTCTGTCGGGCGAGGTGGCCCACGAGCCGAGAGCACTGGCCCTGAGGATGGGTCAGGACCTTCTGGCGCTGGGGGTTCTTCTCGGAGCGGCTCGCTTCCTTCTGCCGTGGCTCCTGGAGCGGATCGCGTACTTGCATTCGCCGGATCTCTTCAGCCTGTTCGCGTTTCTGATGGCCCTCGGCTCCGCGGTCGCCGCGGAAGTGATGGGGCTGACCCTGGCCGTGGGGGCCTTCATCGCCGGGCTCGTGCTGAATGCTTCGCCCTACGCTCACCAGTTGTTTGCGGAGGTGGTGCCCCTGCGCGGTGTCCTGCTGGGGATTTTTTTCACGGCGGTGGGAATGCTGTTGGATCCAGGCGTGGCACTCGGAAGGTGGGGGGAGGTCCTCTTGTTCGTCGGGAGCGTGGTGATCCTGAAGACCGCAATCATCGTGGCCGTCTTGGTGCTGGTTCTTCGTCAGGGCCTTCGGATTGGAGTTCTGACGGGCGTCGGTCTGGCACAGACCGGTGAGTTCTCCTTCGTCCTTGCGGCGGCGGCCGCCCCGGCCGGGCTACTGGACGAGTCGCTGGAACAGGTCTTCGTAGCGGGCTCCGTGCTGACCCTCATGCTCACTCCGCTTCTGGTTCGCGGCGCACCGCGGCTGGCGTCGTTGCTCACCGGCGGCGTCGAGAACCTGCGTCCGCGATCGGATCCGGGGGCCGACGACGTCGCAGACCACGTCGTCATCGTGGGCTACGGCCTCGCGGGTCGAACCCTCGCGCATGTTCTCAGGGCCTCGAAGATTCCATATCGCGTGGTGGAGCAGAACCCCGGATTGGTGACCGAGGCCCAAACGCGCCATGAGCCGGCGCTTTTCGGCGATGCCACGCGGGCCTCGATCCTAGAGCGGGTCGGAGTGAGGCGGGCGAAGCTGGTCAGCATCGCGATCAACGATCCCGGGGCCACCCGGCGCTGCATATCTGCCGTTCGCGTGCTGGCCCCGGACGTACGGATTGTGGTCCGCGCGCGGTACCTGAAGGAGATCGACCGGCTCTTCGCAGAAGGGGCGACGGATGTGGTGGCGGAAGAGTTCGAGGCCACGATCGATCTCTTCCACAAGGTTCTTCGCATCTTCGGAATACCCCAACAGACCATTGCCGACTTTTCCGAGGCGATGCGCATGGAAGGCTACGAGTTCATGCGCGAATCGATCGAACTTCCGATCGACCCCTGGCTCGCGGAGGTGTTGCAGGCGGCATCGACCGAGTGGATCGAGGTTCCCGAAGGTCCGGCGGTGGATCGCTCCATCGTCGATCTCCAGATCCGCACACGGACCGGCGCCAGCATTCTCGCCGTGCGGCGCGGAAGTGTCACGACGCCCAACCCGCCACCGGATCTGGTGATCCAAGCCGGCGATGCGCTGCTAGTGATGGCGTCTCCGGCGGGAATACAGCAGTTGCGGGAGCTGTTGGCGGCGGCCGATTGAGCGGCGCGACGCCTGGGAAGCGGGTCGATCGGCTCGGTTCCCCGCGGGGATCAGACGGAATCGCGGCCCGTGGGCGTCCACGGAGCCTCGTCGACTTCGGTCGCATCCTTGCGCGCCAGGGGCCGATCCCGCTTGCCGGCGGCGGCCGACCGTCCGATAGGTGCAAGGACGGTTTTTGCGACGCCGGAAGGACGACCCCCGTGAGCACGGTCAGCCCGATTCAACTCTGTGTCGCGTTCGAAACGGAACGCGAGCTTCGAGACGCCTACGCCCAGGACCTGGCGCACGGAGCGCTCTTCGTACCCACCCGCGAACCGGCCGAGCCCGGGACCCCGGTCGAGTGCAAGCTCGAGCTGGCATTCGTGGGGACCTGCCTGACGATCCCGGGTGAGATCGTGGGCGTGGTGCCGGCGGCCATGGCCTGGACGGGCGCTATCCCCGGCGCCTCGGTGCTGCTGGCCGAACGAGGCGCGCCCCTCCGCAAGCGTCTCGAGGAGGCGAGCGGTGTCGACCTGCGCCCGGTCGATCCCGCGAAACCGAGTTTCCGCCGCGCTGTCGCTCGGTTCCCGGCCCGGGGCGGTGTCATCGTCGATTATCGCGGGCGCGCCTTTTCCGCCGAAACCGTTGATCTGAGCCATAACGGAATGCTCGTTTTGCTGAACGGAATCGAACTTGAAGAAGACAGCCCCGTGCGGATGCGACTGACTCATCCGCGCTCGGGAACGTCCATCGACGTCGAGGGCCGGGTGGCGCACCAGGCGCGCTGCGATCACGGGATCATGGCGGTCGGAATCCAGTTCCAGTACGCCCTCGAGCGGGTCGATGAGGTCACCGGTTTCATCGACGACCTATGCGGGTTTCGCCGTGCAGAGAAGCTCGCGGCGATCAGCGGTTCGCTGGAAGAGAGCGGCCTCGATGCGGTCCTCGAGACCTTCGCGGGGATCTCGCGGGCGGGAACGCTCACGATCCAGGGCGGCTACCAGGACGGCCAGATCGCGTATGAGGACGGTCAGATCCTCTACGCGCTTACCGGCCTCGTGTCGGGAACGAAGGCGCTCGGCCGCATGTTCTCGTGGGCCGACGCGCGCTTCGAGTTCCGGCCCGAAGTGGAGCGATTCGAGGCGGCCCAGGAGCCACTGCCCCTCGCGTCGGCGGTCATCACAGCGGCCATCGAGCGCGACGAGATTGCGCAGCTCGATCTCCGG
>JACZXC010000425.1 GCA_022571825.1 Myxococcales bacterium
GCGCCGCGAGATGCTCGTCGAAGACGTAGCCTTCGGGGCGACTGTGGTCCATCGGGTTCCCTCAACGGCTGCTCGCAAAGCGAGACCCGCATGTCTTGGAAGTGTCCCAGGTCTCGGGGTGCAGCGCAAAACCGAGCCATCGGCGCGAACACGCAGAGGCGGAGCGGAAAAACCGGATGGTTGAAAAGGGGCCACCATCGGAGTCGCCGAGGCGCTACCCTCGGGGGAAACACTGGCGAAGCACCGCGCCTCATCCAGGCCCAGGCGCTCCCTCGACGAAGGAGACCCTCCGATGAAGCTCGCCACTTTTACCCACGCCGGCTCGACCCGGGTCGGTGTCGTCGAGGGAGAAGAACTCATCGACCTCGCAGCGGCGGCACCCGAGCTCCCCCACGAGATGTGCGCCCTCCTGGAAGCGGGACCTGAAGCCCTCGCGCGAGTGGAGAGGGCTGTGGCTGCGGCCCGCACGCGAATTCCCACGGACGACCTCCACCTCGAGGCGCCCATCCTTCGCCCGCCCAAGATCCTGGCGGTGGGTCTCAATTACGCCGATCACATCGCGGAGTCGGGCATGGAGACCCCCAAACATCCCACGATCTTCAACAAGCAGTCGACCTCGGTGACGGGCCCCTACGACCCCGTGCACCTGCCCCGCGCTTCCGGGGCCCTCGACTACGAGGGGGAGTTGGGACTCGTGATCGGACGTCGCTGCCGACACGTCCGGCGGGAGCGCGCCGCGGAGGTCGTCGCCGGCTACCTGGTCGTGAACGACGTCAGCGTGCGCGACTGGCAGTTCCACACCCCCACCCTGACGATGGGCAAGTCTTTCGACACCCACTGTCCGTTGGGACCCTGGATCATGACCGCCGACGAGGTCGGTGACCCGCACGCCCTGAGCCTGCGCACCTGGGTCAACGGAGAGCTTCGCCAGGAATCGAACACCAAAGAGCTCATTTTCGACAGCTTCGCGATCATCGAATATCTGTCGACCGCCTTTACCCTCGAGCCGGGTGACGTGATCTCGACGGGAACGCCGGCTGGAGTCGGGATCTCCCGAAAGCCACCTCAGCTGCTGATCGCCGGGGATGTCATCCGGATCGAACTCGAACACATCGGGCAGATCGAGAACCCGGTGATCCCCGAGCCCGAGGAGTCGGCCCGCATCTGACACCCGGCATCGGCAACCAGGTCCCGCGCCACCCGCCACCCCACTTCCCGTCCTTTGGAGTCGACGCGGACCGCGGACCCAAGGAAAGGAGCCACCGTGATCTCGAGCGAAGAGCGATACGAGAAGAAGCGCGCGCAGGTGAAAGGACGCTCGATGGCCTACGTCGAGACGGGGACCGGCGACCCGATCGTCTTCCTGCACGGGAACCCGACCTCCTCCTACCTGTGGCGGAACATCATCCCCCACCTCGAGGGTCTGGGACGCTGCATCGCGCCGGACCTGATCGGAATGGGGGACTCGGACAAGCTCGATCCGAGCGGCCCCGACCGCTACCGCTTCGTCGAGCACCGCGAGTACCTGGACCAGCTGCTGGCGACCCTCGGGGTCACGGAGAACATCGTATTCGTGGTCCACGACTGGGGGTCGGCGCTGGGCTTCGACTGGTCGAATCGCCACCGCGAGTCGGTTCGGGGCATCGCCTACATGGAGGCGATCGCTCGCCCGATGAGCTGGAAAGAGTGGCCCGATCAGGCGCGCCAACTCTTCCAGGGCTTCCGCTCATCGGCAGGAGAAGAAATGGTGCTCGAGAAGAACGTGTTCGTGGAAGCAGTGCTCCCGGGTTCGGTGTTGCGCGGACTCACGGAAGCGGAGATGGATGTCTACCGCCGGCCCTTCCGGGAGGCGGGGGAGAGCCGTCGGCCCACCCTCACCTGGCCTCGCCAGATCCCGATCGAGGGAGAGCCGGCGGACGTGTGCGAGATCGTCGAGCGCTACGGTGCATGGCTGTCCCAGAGCGATCTGCCCAAGCTCTTCGTGAACGCAAAACCGGGGGCGATTCTGACCGGTGACCAGCGCGAGTTCTGTCGCACCTGGCCGAACCAGCGCGAAGTCACCGTGAAGGGCAGCCACTTCATCCAGGAAGACTCACCCGACGAGATCGGCCAGGCGATCGGCGACTGGGTCCGGCGGCTGGCTGCCTAGACCCATGCCGGGCCCGCGCCTGCGCGCCCTCCATCACATCCTCGTGCTGTGGGCCTTCGCGGTCGCGCAGCCCCTGTTCGAGCTCCTGCAATCCAACGTCCCGTACCTGCGGGCGCGCGGGATGGATGCCGTTGACCTGACGCTCATCGCGTTCGGGCTGGTCCTGGTCGTCCCGGTGGTGTTCGCCCTGGCCGAGAACGGCCTGGCGTGGGCTTGGCCGCGAGCGGCCGCGGCGATCCACTGGGGAGCCGTGGCCGTGCTGGCCGCGGCGGTCGCCATGGTGGTCCTCAAGGAGGGAGACGCGGGCGAGACGCCGGGCTGGGTCCTGGCGCCCGGGGCCGGGGTCGCCGGCATCCTCGCCGCGACCTTGTACATGCGAGCCCGATTCGTCCCGCTATTGATGACTCTTCTGTCTCCCGCTCTGGTGGTTCTTCCCGTCCTGTTCTTGTTCCGTTCCCCCGCCCACGAGATCCTCATCCCATCGACGTCGAGCTCCGAGACGTCCGACACTCCCGTGATCGTCGTGGTGTTCGACGGCTTGCCGCTCAGCTCCCTCCTGGACGACCAGGGGCGAATCGACGGCGATTGGTTTCCGAACTTCGCGGCCCTGGCCGAGGGCGCACACTTCTTCCGAAACGCCACAGCGGTGGCCGAGTCGCGCGCCTACGCCCTGCCAGCGATCGTTTCGGGCCTGTATCCGGCCTGGTCACGCCCGCCCTTGGCGAGCGAATACCGGGACAATCCCTT
>JACZXC010000426.1 GCA_022571825.1 Myxococcales bacterium
GGGCGCGTGGAGGAGGAACACCCGGGCGCCGTTCCCCGGGGTCCGGCCGTGGGCGCGATCGCAGCCTGGGAGGCGCTGGCGCGATCCGCATCGGAAGGCCAGGTCGAGGCCGATGCCCAAGACAGATCGCGCCAGCTTCTGGCTTTCGATTTGCGCGGGGTGGCCTACGCGCTTCCGATGGAGAGCGTGCGCGAGATCGTTCGCCTGCGACCGATCACGCCGATTCCCAGGGTGCCGGAGGAGATCCGCGGTGTGATCTCCCTGCGCGGTGAAATCGTCCAGGTGATCGACGTCCGGTGCAGGCTCGGAATACCACCCGGGGAGCCGACACGGGCCAATCGCATCCTTCTCGTGCGGGGAGCCGACGACACCGCAGCGGGACTGTTGGTCGACGCCGTGACCGAGGTCCTGCGAGTCCCCGAGGATGCGTTGCGCCCCCCGGTCCCGGGCGAGTCGGAGGCGGTCGAGGCCATGTTCCGGCGCGGAGACCAGTTCGTTTCCGTGATCGCCCTCGAGAAGCTGTTGGACATTCATGCGGAGTCCTGAATCCGCGGTTGCGACGGAGCCCTGTCTGACGCTCGGCTGCTTCGAGGTCGGAGGCCGTACCTTCGGAATGGACGTCACCAGCATCCGCGAGATCGTTCGTTGGAGGCCGGTGATGCCACTGCCGGGGTCGCCGCGGCTGATCGAGGGCGTGATCGATTTTCGGGGCACGATGATTCCGGTGGTTGACCTGGGTCGCGTTCTCGGCCAAGGGCCGACCGGGGAGACCCGCCGGGCGCGGATCATCATCACCCAGATCGGCGAGCTCGTGGTCGGGCTGATCGTGCAGGAAGCGACGGCGGTGCTGACGGTGGAGGCGTCGGATCTGAGTCGGCCATCGGACCTCACCAGCCCGACCTGCAGTGAGATCACACGGGCCATCGTCCGTCAACCGGGGGGCGATCCGATCGTCGTCCTGTCGCTGGAGCCGCTGCTCGGGCGTGTTCGCGACTCCGGGCCGCCCGGGCCGGAGGCGTCGGCGTGAGTTCGAACCGACTTCCCTGGGGTGCCGAGTTCCGGCGACGGGTGATCGGCCGGGTTGGTGCCTTCGCATTTCCGCCGGTGGCGATCGTCTGGGTCGGCTGGATCGGGATTCTCGATCTCGGCGAGGTCGAGTGGAAATGGCTTCTGGGGCTGATGGCCCTCGGCGCTGTTGCCGGCGGCGCAGTCGCGTGGCTGTGGCTGTGCCGGATTCTCGCGCCGGTGTGCGCCCATCTCGACCGGCGGTGCGAGGGGCCCACACAGCGCGAGCCGACGCGGGAGAATCCCCCGCGGTCGGCCTTTGCGACGGTCCTGGATCTGCCCCGAAAGAGCGCTTGGGTCGGAAGCACCGCCTGGATGGCTTCAACGCCCGCGATCGCCCTGGCGATGCGCGTTCGCTTCGCCGCGTGGAGCGCCTTCGACGCGGCGGTCGTGACGCTCTCCGGCGTGGGAGTGGGCTTCGTCGTGGGCTGTTTCGTCTACCTCGGAATCCGGCGTGTGGTCCAACCGGTGCGGGAGGCGTTGGCTTCGGAGTTTTCGGATCCCGCGGAGCGACACGCGTTAACTCGCCATGTCCCCATTCGCCGCAAGCTCCTCGCCGGCGCCATCGGAGTAGCGCTGGTTCCGCTGATCTTTGGATTGCTGCTCGCCCAGGCCCAGGCCACGCGCTCCATCGAAGATCTGACCACTCGCTGGCAGCGCGTCGCGCTGGCGAGCGCGGCGGTCCAGTGGTCCCATCCCACCGCCGACAGGACCCGTGGCGTCGGTTCCTACAGCGACCTCCCCATCGAGGTGTCGATCGTCGAACTGGCACGTGGTGAAATCGGCCGGGCGCGTTTCGCAACCGAGATCCGCGAGCATCTGCGCGGCGAGATCGACCGAGGCGTCGACAGCGGGAGCAGTGCCCGCCTCGATGACCGGATGATCTTTTCCTGGCGCCGGCTCGACGACCAACGGGTGCTCGTAGCCGCTACACCCCGCGGCGAACTCTCAACTTCCGGGCTCTGGGGTGCCGTTGCCGTCCTGCTGGTGGTGTCGATGGCGATCGCCGTCGGACTGGCAACCATGTTCTCCAACGACACGGGTCGTACGACCCGGGCCTTGCGCGCGGAAGCCGATCGGATCGTCTCGGGAGACTTGAGCCCCGGTCTGGTGTTCGAGTCCGAGGATGAGTGGGGGGAGCTGGCACGATCGTTCCAGCAGATGGGATCCACCCTGTGGGCCAACGTCGCCCGGGTCGCGACCGCCGCGGGCCGGGTCGAGTCGATGGCGAGCGAGATCGCGGGCTTGGCCGGGAACGTGGTCGGCATGACGGTGGATCAGAGGCGTGGAATCGAACAGACGACCACCTCGATGGAGGGGATCAACGACCAGGCCAAGGCGATCGCGAAGTCGAGTTGCGGGCTGAATCTGGCGGTCGAGGCGGCGAGCAGCTCGGTTCTGGAGCTCGGAGCCGTGAAGCAGGAGCTCGACGCAACGGCGCGAGTCCTGTCGACGCAGGTGGATGAGGTCTCGAACTCGATCGAGGAGATGATGCTGAGCGTTCGCGAGGTCTCCGAGAACGCCTCGGCTCTGGGCGATACATCGACACAGATGTCGGCGAGCATGGACCAGATCGCGATGTCGCTGCGTGAAGTGGACACATCGGCGGAGGAGTCGGCGCGTCTGTCTCGGGAGGTGGTCGAAGGCGCCGAGAGCGGGCAGGAGAAGGTGCGGCAGACGATTGCCGGGATGGAGGCGATCCGCGATGCGACCGAGACCGCGGAGCAGGTGATCCGAAACCTCGGAAATCGAACCAACGAGATCGGCGCGATCGTGGATGTGATCGACGACGTTGCCGACGAGACCAATCTACTGGCCCTCA
>JACZXC010000058.1 GCA_022571825.1 Myxococcales bacterium
GCGCGGACCCAATCAACCGGCACTGGAGTAGGCTGACCGTCTCATGGCGAGGCTTCGGGCGTTCGGGTGGCGCCGGCGGTGATGCACAAGGCGTGGCTCCAGTGGCTCGGACGCTGGCGGACAGCGATTGGAATCGTCTTGATCGCGGCCGCGGCCGCGAACTATTTCGCGCGAGACGTTCACTTCAGAACCGCGACCGACTTTCTCGAGATTCCCCTGCGACCGCTGCGGCTATCCGGTGAATTGCGGGAGGCGGACACGGTGCCGGCCAGCCCCGGTCACCTGTTGGGATACAGCCTGCTCCTGGTCACCCTGGATACGACCCGGCCGGACCGGCTCGGCTGTTACGGAAACGACGAGATTCGAACGCCGGTCATGGACTCCCTGGCCCGCGATGGTGTGATTTTCTCCAACGCCGTAGCCACCACCCCTACGACGTTGCCTTCGCACGCGTCGATCATGACCGGACTGTACCCCCACCATCACGGTTCCCGAGCCAACGGTCTTTTTCCGCTGTCGACGGCGGAGACGACCCTGGCCGAGGTGTTGTCCGCCAGCGGATACGCCACGGCGGCCATGGTGTCGACGTTCGTCCTGGACTCGAAGTTCGGCCTGGATCAGGGCTTCCGACTTGTACGACGACGAAACCCCCTCGAAGAATCGTCTGAGCGGGGCCTATGAGCGAAGAGGGGACCGGACCACCGACCGTGCGATTCGGTGGCTGCGCGAAACGCGAGCCGATCCCTTCTTCCTGTGGGTCCACTACTACGACCCCCATGCCCCCTATCAGCTGCCGAATTCGGTCGCGAAGGCCACCCAGTACAACCCGTATGACGGAGAGATCGCGTTCGTCGACGAGCAGTTGGGCCGGCTGCTCGAGGTTCTCGAAGATCTGGAGAGCGCCGAGGAGACGCTGGTGGTCGTCGTCGCCGATCACGGGGAGGGCTTGGGTGACCACGGTGAGTTCAGCCACGGTGTCCTCATTCACGATGCGACCCTCCGAATACCGCTGATCATGCGCGCGGGACGCCGGCTGGGCGGAGGCGTTCATATCCGGCGCCGCGTTTCACAAGTGGACCTCGTACCCACGCTCCTGTCTCTGCTCGGAATTCCGCGGCCGGAGGGACTGGACGGGGTCGATCTCAGTCGCCGCGCCGAGGGGGGCCGGGCGATCTTTGCCGAGACGATCCACGCGCTGGCGAAATTTGGCTGGGCGCCCCTCATCGCCGTCTACCAGGGCGACCACAAGCTGATCCGCGGGCCCAACCCGGAGCTCTACGATCTGTCGGAGGACCCGCTCGAACTCCACAATCTCTACCACGCGAACCGGATGCAGGCTTCGACGATGAACGGTGAGCTGATGCGGTTCTTCGGGCGCGAACTCGACGCGGTCCTGACGCTGCAGGCCCCCTTGATGATGAACGCCGAGGATCGGCTCGGGTTGCAGGCTCTGGGCTACGCCGTGGAGATCGACGGAACCTTTGCCTCCGCCGAATCGCGGTTGGACCCAAAGGAGATGCTCCCCGTCCTCAACGAGGTAGAGGCCCTGGCAATCGAATCATCGCGACAGCCGGGCCGGAAGACTCTCGCGCGGCTCGAAACGATCGCTCGGGAGTGGCCGGACTACGCTCCCACGTTCCGGCTTCTCGCCCGCTTGTACCTCGAACAAGGTCGGTTGCCCGAGGCCGAGAGAGCCAGTCGACAGGCGATCCGCTTGGCGCCCGGCGACTCGTCGGCGATCGTCGTGTTGGCGCAGGCGCTGATCCGGTCCGGCGAAATCGGCGAAGCCCGCGCCCTGCTGCAACCTGTGGTCGCCGCAGACCCGGAGAACTTCGAAGGTCACTACAGCTTCGGCGTTCTTCTGTTGAACGATGGAAAGGTCGAGGAAGCCGCCGACCATCTGGTGAGCGCGTTCAAAATCGATGCGGGAGATCCACGCACACTGGAGCCCCTCCTGCTGGCGATGCGGGCGGCCGGGCGGCCACGCGAGCTTCGAGCGCTGCTCGCGGCCAGACTGGATGCCGATCCGAGCCTGGCCCATGTACGAGGGGCGCTCGCGCAGCTGCCCGCCGCACCACCGATTGCCCGCCGCACGGGCGCGGAGAAATAGCGCCCGCCCGGCTGCCCGTCGGGCCGTTGCCTACATCTTGGTGTAATCGGGTCCCTCGCCGCCTTCGGGGGGGGTCCAGGTGATCACCTGGTAGGGATCGGCTACGTCGCAGGTCTTGCAGTGGACGCAGTTCTCGTGGTGGATCAGGAGCTTCTTGTGATCCGGGTTCTGGGGATCGTCGACCATCTCGTAGACGGCGGCGGGACAGAAGTTCTCGCAGGGGTTCCCGTACTCCTCCGCGCAGGTGGTGGCGCACAGGTCCGTGTCGGCCACGACCAGATGAGAGGGCTGGTCGACCTCGTGCTGGGTTCCGCTGAACTGGACCAGGTGCTCCTTGGAGAAGGTGAGTTTTCCGTCGAACTCGAAGGCTTCCTGCTCGCGGCGATTCGGCGGCAGCTCCGACAGCTTCTTCATGTGCAGGTGACCCGCCTTGGCCTCGAGGTTGTCGATGAGTCCGCGACCTCCGGTGAGGAAGGTGATCGGGATGTTCTGGGTGAAGAAGAATGTCCCCTTCTCCCAGGAGCCGTGAAAATTGCGGTCCTTGCGGTGCTCTTCCCAGATCCAGCTCTTGCGGATGCGCTCGGCGTAGTCGCCGAGGAGCTTCGAGGTGAAGTCCTGCCGATCGAGGGCACGGACCACGGTCTCCGCCGCCAGCATTCCGGACTTGATGGCCATGTGGATGCCCGACAGTCGCGCGGCGTTGCACAAGGCCGCCGTGTCTCCGATCAAAAGCGCGCCGTCGTGGTAGAGCTTCGGCTGGGAGTAGAGGCCCCCGGTCGGGATGCACTTCGCCCCGTAACGGATGAGTTCCGCGCCGTCGAGGAGCTTCCGCATCCAGGGATGGGTCTTGAATTTCTGCGCGTCCAGGTGGGGGTCGCAAAAGGGGCTGTCGCCGTCGAGGCCCGTCACGTGGCCGAAGGACACGAGGTTGTCTTTCATATCGTAGAGCCACATGCCGACGAATTTGTGGCGGAGGATGTCCGGAACCATCATCCCGTGGATCACGCGACCGGGCTTGTGCTTCTTCGGATCGATCCGCCAGATCTCCTTGATGCCGGCCTCGAAGGTCTGCGGGTTGTCTCCCTCGAGCTCGAAGCGCTCGATCAGCTGCTTGCCCAGGGTGCCTTGCACGCCCTCACCGATCAGGGTGATCTTGGCGAAGATATCCATTCCGGCTTGATAGGTGCCCTTGGGCTTTCCGTTCTTGTCGATACCCATCTCGCCGGTTCGCACGCCCACGACCCGGTTCCCCTCGATCAGCAACTCGTTTCCGGCGAACCCCGGGTAGATCTCGACGCCGGCGGCCTCGGCGCGCTCGGCGAGCCACTTGGCCGTATTCGAGAGCGAAATCACGTGGTAGCCGCGCTTGTGGAAAGGCGGTGCGAAGACGGCGGGCACCGGCACGACGCGCTTTTTCGTGAACAGGTAGAGCCAATCGCTGTTGCATATGTACTCGGTCGGGAACCCCTGCGCTTCGAAGTCCGGAACCAGCTCGCGGATGGCCCGCGGGTTCATTACGGCTCCTGAGAGCATGTGGTCGCCGATCGCGGCGCCCTTCTCCAGCACGAGTACTGTCGGCGGCTCGATCGGCGTTCGGCCATCGGCCTCGGCCGCGCGGTTGTGGGCCTCGACCTGGCGCATCAGATGGAGAGCCGAGGCCAGGGTCGCGGGTCCGCCCCCGACGTAGAGAACGTCGACTTCCATGGTCTCGCGTTCGACGGGCTGCGCCATCCTCAACCTCCGGCCCCGCTCTTTTTCTCTTCCCGGGGTGCTCGGTGGGTCAGTGTCAGGTATGCGGTCGGGCCGGTCAACACGACCTGGACCCGGTCAATCGAGAGGAATCGGTTCCGACCCGCGTCTCCGCGCCGGGCGTCTATAATGTCCGTCACTCCCAATCGATGGATGGAGCGGATGCCCGGCGGTTCCACGGGTCTGGTCGACATCGTCCGAGAATTCTTGGAAGCTCACCAGCTCATGCGGCGCCTGTTCGCGCGGTACCGCAGTGGCGAGCTGCACTTCGCCGAGCTCGAAGCGTTGGTCGGGGACGACGAGGCGAGCCTTCTCTACCGCCTGAAGGAGCGCTGTCACGCCCTCTTCCGTCCCAGGGAAGGCAGCGCGCGGCCGACCGTTCGCCGTGAGGAGCTATTCGATCTGGCGGTGGGTTCGCTCTTCCATGAGGCCATGAAGTTCCGCGAGAACTTCTATCAGCGCGAGGTCTACGGTCCCCGGGTGCGGTCTCTGAGATCCCAGGCCGGCGAGGACGTCGACCCCCTGTTCCAGGATTTCGAGAAGATCCTCGCCGCGGTGACTCTCCGTTTGCAGGAATGCCTCCAGGAAAGTGAGGCGCTTCTCGAACACACCCAGGAGCAGCTTCGCGTTCTACTGGTGGAACATCGCGGGAGCGGGTACGTCACGCGATATCTGCTGGAGAACCAGGCGTTGGTGGAGGACGTCTTCGGCGAGAAGATCGATGCGCTACTGGCCCGGATTCACGGCGACGCCGCTGCGGGCTATGGCTGTGCTGCGCGGTCCTATCTCGTCAGCGGTCACTATTCCGACGCGGAGAGGGAGTTCGCATCGGCGATCGCCCGCGGCGGGGACCGCGAGGCCATGGAGCGCCTGTCCGCCTACGCGCGCGGGATGGCCGACTACCTGGCGGGGGACTACGGCCGCAGCATCGACTGGCTGGGCCGATGGGTGGATGCTGCCGGCGAACCGGATGCGAAGCTGGCCGACTTCGCCCACGCCGCCGTCTCCCGGGTGGGCCAGCTCACCCTCGGCGAGGACAAGGAGCGCGTGACGAAGGCCGCCTCCGCCCTGCTGGAACGGCTGGAAGCCATGCGCTCGACTCCGGCGACGGATCAGTCCCCGGGCTCGGAGCGTCGATAGGCGAGCCAGCCGATCGAACCCGCCAGCGTGAGGCCCGCGCCAATCCACTGGGGCTCGGTAAGGCCCCACGCGACCGTCGGATTCACCCGCCATATCTCGATCAGCATGCGCCCGAGTCCGTTGAGGAAGATGTACTCCCCGAATAGAAATGGGCTCCGTCGCCGCCGCTTCCACAGCAGCGCCGCCACCGGCAGCAGCCAGGCGATCTCGTAGAGCTGGGTCGGGTGCACGGGATCGAGGGTCGGCGGGGCTCCCCGGGGAAACGCGATGCCCCAGGGCAGGTCGGTGATCCGACCGTAGTCGTCCCCCACCAGGAAGCAGCCGACGCGCCCCAGGGCCTGTCCAACCGCGCCTCCCACGACGGTGCAGTTGGCGAAGGTCCTGATCGGGACGCCGTGAATCCGACATCCGACGGCTCCCACCAGTGTGGCCAGGATCAGGCCGCCATACCACGTGATCCCGTCGCGCGCGAAGAAGAGCGACAGGAAGGCCGTGCCCTCGCGCAGCGATACGTCCACCGCATAGTAGAGCTTCGAGCCGAGGATTCCGCCGAGCATCACGTAGATCAGGAGCGTGAAGGCCTTCTCCGGGTCGAGGCCCTCCTCCCCCATGCGCCGCGCCGTGATGAGAGTGCCGACGTAGAACCCCGCCGCCAGCATCACACCGAAGGTACTGACGGTGAAGTCGCCGATACTGAATAGCTCGGGGTACAACTAGGTTCGGGATAGGGTGACGCAGAAGAGAGCGCCGTGTCCGGATTCGCTCTCTACCCACGCCCGACCCGAATGGGTCGTGGCGATCTTGCGCACGATGGCGAGTCCGATCCCCGAGCCGCGGCGGCTCTCCGAGTGCGGGCGGAGCGTGCGGAAGACGTCGAAGATATTCTCCTGGTGCTCGGCGGGAATGCCGCGACCGGAATCGTTCACGGTGATGAGATGGTGATCCGGCAGCTCTTCGATGTCGACGCTGATCGACGGCGCGTCGCAGGGTCCCATGTGATCGATGGCGTTGCCGATGAGATTCGAAAACAATTGATACAGACGGGTGCGGTCGCAGTACACCATCGGTGGACCGTCGGGAATCGTCAGTCGGATCCCCCGTTCATCGAGCTGCGGTTTGCGTTCGGCTTGGATCTGAAGCAACACGATGCGCGGATCGATCAGGGATTTCCGTTCATCGGACCCGATCCTGGACAGCTCGAGAACGTCCCGGATCATGTGATCCATGGTGCGGCCGGCCTCCTCGATGCGGTCGACGAAACGGCGGCCCGTCCGGTCCAGGTTGTCACCGTAATCCTGTCGTAATAACCGCGAGAAGCCGAGAATCGCCACCAGGGGCGAGCGCAGATCGTGAGCCAGGGTATGGACGCAGTGTTCGAGCTCTTGGTTGCGCTTTCGGAGTTCCAACTCGGTCTCGGAGCGCTCACGGACGTCGCGCAGAAACAACACAGTTCCCCGGACGGTTCCATCCGGCAGCTTCAGAGCATCGGCGGACGCCGAGACGGCCACCGCGCTGCCGTCGCTCCGCCGGAGATTCAGGTCCCAGTCGCGGATCTTTTGTCCCGGCCCCAGGGAGGACGCCAGCTTCTCCACGTCGATCGGGTTGTGCACCAGGAGGGCGACGGGTCGGTGGCGGAGTTCGTCCCGCGAGTGACCCAGGAGACGTTCGACCGCCGCGTTGGAGTAGGTGACGAAGCCCTTCTCGTCCACGGCCAGGACGGCGTCCGGCGCGTTGTCGAGAACCGAAGCCGCTTGCTCGCCGGCCGTTTCTCCCCGGTCGCCCACCCGACGTGCGATCACCACCAGCAGGGGCGGGTCGCTGTCCTCGGTCGAGATCGGCAGGACACTGAGCTCGGCGGGTACCTCGGTCCCGTCGCCACCGCGGAGATCGACACGCATATGGGACAGATAACCCTGGGAACGGAGCAGCCGGCGAATTGTGAGCAGCTGCTCGGGCTTCGGAAGCCGCGGGAAGAGAGTGCGCGCATCGCCGCCGATCTGGCAATCGGCCCCGCCGCAGAAACGGCGAAGCTCGCTGCTCATCCACTGCAACCGACCCTGCTGATCGACCACCAACACGAGCTGATACACCCGGGCCAAGCCCTCGAGCAGTCTCAGAGCAGGCAGGCCGTCGATGAGTCGGGTTTGGGAGAGTTCTTGGGGGTTCATTTCTCTCGCGACGAGATATTGGACACACCGAAACCGTCGGCGTGGGAACGATCCGGTGCACGAAACGGCCCCCTGGGGCCTACACTGGCTCTGAACCGGGTGGCATCCTATCACCGCCCGATTCAAGCGGTCAAACAGGGATTCCGACCAGCAAGATCGAATCTGAAGGGTGGCCGCGATCACATGCCCGACGACTCCAGCAGGTGAATGGAAGCACCCGAGGGGGTCGATTATCGTGTGCCGCGTTCGCGTACCCGGGGGGTTCGTACCCGCGGGGGTCGACGGCTCGGCGATCGGCAACGACGAGACCGGAAGCCGATAGGTAAGGTGGCTCGCAGCCGGTGAGCGGGGAGCGGGGGGCAGGGAAATGGGTCGCATGCGGCTCGCCGTGTTGGGACTTCTCGCGACAGTGCTGGTTTCTGATCGGACGCCGTCGCCACCCGCGTCCCCAGACCTGCGCCAGGCCGGGGCGCCTCGCTTTGATGCAGAAGCGGTCGGGTCGATTTTGGAGCGCGTCAATCCCGCGCTGTCCGCAACGGAGCGACAGCGAATCGGCGCAGCGGTCGTCCGCTACAGCCAGAAATACGGCATTGATCCGAAGCTCGTGACCGCGGTTCTGCTCGTCGAGAGCAACGGGCGTCCCTGGGCGCGGAGCCGAAAGGGAGCGATCGGGCTGATGCAAGTCATGCCCTACATTGCCAGGCCGCTTGGGATAGCTGGAAATCTCGCGACGGTCGAGAGCAATGTGGAAGCCGGCTGTCTGATCCTGGCGGACAATATCCGGCGCCTGGGCGAGGAGGACGGCATCTCCGCCTACTTCTGGGGCTCCGAGATCCGCGGCGCCGCCTATCTGGACCGGGTGCAGGAGGCGCGGGCGGCGCTCGCGCGCCCTTCCGAATCGTGACGTCGCTCGCCGACACCCACGCACTCGCGTAGGCTCCTCTCGTGGAACGCCCCCCGATCCGCCGGTCCGAGTCCCACGCGACCGGGGTGCGCGGCTGTGCGCTGTTTCGGCGCAGCTGGCTCCCCGAGAATCCCGCGCGGGCGTTGCTCGTCGTGCATGGTTTAGGGGAGCACTCGGGCCGCTACGAGGGTTTTGCCGCCTGGTTTGCCGAGCGCGGCTGCGCGGTGCATGCCTACGACCACCGGGGACACGGCCGCAGCGGAGGGCCTCGCTGCCACGTCCGGCGCTTCAGCGATCTACTGGACGATCTCGATCGATCCCTGGACCAGATTCGTGCCGAACATCCGGATCTCCCCATCTTTCTCGTGGGCCACAGCATGGGCGGACTGATCGTGGCGGCCCTGGCGGTCGAGCGCGGACCACGCGTCGCCGGTGCGGTGATGTCGGGGGCGACCCTGGCGGTCGACGGGAGCCTCTCTCGCGCCCGGGGCTTCGCCGTGCGCGGTTTGAGCGCGGTGGTTCCGCGTCTGTCCTTCCCCGCCGGTTTGGACCCCAACGGGCTGTCTCGCGACCCCGAAGTCGTTCGCGTCTATCTGGATGACCCGTGGGTCCACCGGCGGCTGACGGTTTCCCTGGCGGCAGGTCTCGCGTCGGCAAGTCGGCGGACCGCGGCGGCCGGCGCGCGGGTAGGGATTCCCCTGTTGATCCTCCACGGCGAAGCGGACCCGATCTGCCCGGTCGAGGCAAGCCGCAAATTTCACGCTCAGGTCTCGGTTCCGGGGACGCGACTCCACGTCTATCCAAGGTTGCGTCACGAGATCTTCAACGAGCCGGAGCGGGCGACGGTCTTTCGCCACCTGCTCGACTGGATCGACGAGCGGCAGCCGAAGGGGACCGCATGAGCCGAGGAGGTTCGCCGGGCGGATCGGCGAAGGGGCTGTCCCATCTCGACGAGCGGGGCCGCGCTCGCATGGTCGACGTCGGGGAAAAACCGGTGACCCAGCGTGTCTGTGTGGCTCGGGGTGAGGTACGCATGGCGCCGGAAACCCTGGCCCGGATTGTCGAGGGGAGGGCGCCCAAGGGCGATGTTTTCGCCACCGCGCGGCTCGCGGGCATTCAGGCCGCCAAGCGCACCGATGAATGGATTCCCCTCTGCCACTCGCTGCCCCTCGACTCGGTGGACATCGACCTGACCCCCGATCTGGAGCATTCGCGGGTGATGATCCAGGCCCGGGTCCAGGCCCACGCTCGCACCGGCGTCGAGATGGAGGCCCTGGTCGCGGTGTCAGCGGCTGGCCTCACGATCTACGACATGTGCAAGGCGATCGATCGCGAGATCGCGATGGGGGAAATCCGGCTCGAGAGCAAGAGCGGCGGCAAGAGCGGAAGCTGGCAACGATCCACCTCGGGTCCCGACGCGACGCCCGCGGGGGATTGACCCGTTGAGCGGGCGCGAGCGCGCGACCCGGGAACCCAGTGGGGACCCGCGGTGTCCCAGTGGTTCGAGGCGATCTGTGAACTACGAGTTGGTCGAACATCCCCTCACCCCGTCGCCGCGCGTCGAAACGCGACGCCTGGACGTTCGCACCCCAGATCCTGACGCCCAGCTGGTGGCGCGCTGGCAGGACGGCGAAGCCGGGGCCTTTGAGGCCCTGGTGGTCCGGCACCAGGGGGCCGTCTACCGGCTGCTGCGACGGATGCTGGGCAGCCGGGAGGAGGCGGAAGACGTGGCACAAGAGGCATTCCTGAACCTCCACCGCCACGGACATCGATTCCGGGGAGAGGCTCGCTTTTCGACCTTCGTATATCGCGTCGCGGCGAATGCGGCGCTGAATCGCCGTCGGACCCTCGGTCGCCGCCGGGCGCGAGAGCGGCAGCTGGCCCAGGAACGGGCCCCCAGGAGCGATTTGCCCACCGCGCCGCGCGATCCCGAAGACGCGGCCTCGGGTGCCGAGGTGCAGGCCCAGGTCCAGCGCGCCTTGTTGGAGCTGCCGCCGGATCTCCGCCTCGCCTCGATTCTCCACGACATCGAGGGCGTCCCCTATTCCGAGATTGCGCGGATTCTCCGCATCCCGGAGGGAACCGTCAAGTCGCGTATTCACCGCGCCCGCAAGGCCCTGCGAGATCGTCTCCGGCCGTTCGTGGGCGTCGAACCCCGGAGCCAGAAACCGTGAACCACCGGCGTGCCCGCAAGTTATTGAATGACTATCTCGAAGGAGAGCTCGACCTCGACCAGCGCGCGCGGCTCGATCTGCATCTATCGGGCTGCGACGACTGCGCCTGCGAGGCGCGCGAGCTGAAACAGACGATGTTCCTGTTACGCGCCCTCCCGACCGAGGAAAGTCCCCCCGGCCTCGCAGAGGCCGTGATGGCCCGCGTCCGGGCCGGCGACGGGCGCCCTCCCCGATGGGTCGGCCTCACGCGCCGGTTGTCCGACTCGGGCGGGGGTCTCGCGCTCGCGGCCGGGCTGGCGACCCTGTTGATCGTGGCCATCGTCGACCCCGCCGGGATCGGCCCATCCACCGCGCGCTCCGGATTGGATCCTGGCGCTCTGGAGGTGAGCCTCGATCCCGAGCCCATTTCCGGGCAACAGGTGGCGGAGACTCGGCCTGATGCGGGGACCCCGACCGCGACCCTCCGAGTCCCGACGCAGACGACGCGGCCCAGACTGCTTCAGGTCCAGACGGTGGCGAACAGACGCAATCCGGTCAGTCGCAATCTGGCCGACGGCAGTCGGACGAGGCCCCGCGGGATGTTCGCCGGTCCCCTGCTGCTGCGGCCGTCGAGCGACCTCGAGGCGCCGTCGCCGAGCGTCGACGACCTGCTCGATGCGCTCCTGGAGAATCCCGAGCTCTTCGTGCTTCGAATGCAGCACAGCCTGCGCGGTGACCGCGAACGGGCCGTCGACCGGCTCGCGCAGCGAGCCGCGACGCGGGGCGACGATAGGGAGGCCGT
>JACZXC010000427.1 GCA_022571825.1 Myxococcales bacterium
CGCGACCAGAAACGCAAAGCTGGCGTGCATGCCGGCCACGGGATCGCAAGGTCCGCGCGGAATCCGCGGCTGATCGTCGAGGTGGCCCGTCACCCAGGCCAACCCGGAGAGCTGCTCCATCGTCTGGGCGAAGCCCGTATGGTCACGCCACGGGCCCGAGAGCCCGAAAGCCGGCATGCGCAGCATCAGCGCGTTCGGATTCAGCTCCTTCACCCGTTCCCAGCTCAGTCCGAAATTATCGAGTACGCGCGGGGTAAAGTTCTCGACGATCGCGTCGCATTCCGCGATCAGCTTTTCGAGCAGCTCGAGACCCTGCGGCTTGGAGAGATCGAGGGTAATGCCGAGCTTGTTGCTATTCGCGTGCAAGAAGTGGGTACTCGCCTCCCACCACCTGTCGTAGTGAGCGGCCATCATGCCCCCGATCATGCGCATGCCATCGGGACGTCCCGCCGATTCGACGTGGATGACCTCAGCGCCGAGTGTCGCCAGCATGTGCGAAGCGGCTGGCCCGGCCCACCAGGCGGTCATGTCGAGGATACGCAGACCTGCGAGAGGGAGTTTGTCGATCGGTTCAGTTCCGCGGGCCGGAGACTCCCCGGGCGAGCTTCGCCCGCCAAGGGCTTTGCCAGCTTCGCCGGCTCGAGTAGAAAAGGCAGCCGACTGCGTATCCGCCCCCAGTCGCGGAGCGGTGCGCGGAACCGGCGGATCGACATCATCGATTCGATACGGCCGTCTGGGCTGGACGAATCGGCCCTCTGCATCGGGAGCGAAGACTCCTCGCGCCATCAGTTGTTCGTGGGCCTGCACGGTCTCGCCATTGCAGATCGGGGCCACCGGAATCCGCAGCAACGACGCGAGCTCGATCACCTCCGCCGTCGTCTTCTTCATCAGCCAGCCGCGCATGATCCCGTTCCACTCTTCGAAACGCATCAGGCGACCGCCGAACTGAGCGAGTTGTTCGTCCTCGCGCAGATCCGGGCGGTCGATCATGAGCAGGAAATCCGAGAACTGCTGCCGCGAGTTCGTACAGAACCCGACATACCCGTCGGCGGTCGGCTCGATGGACGGCGTCTCCACCGACTGGGCCAGAAAGGCATTCGGGGGATCTTCGGGGCTTCCGTTCATCAGCCGGTTCATCGTCTCGGAGAAGTTCGTGAAGATCAGGTTCGCGGTTTCGAGGATCGACAGGTCGATGTGCTCTCCCCGCCCGGTCGCGCGCGCCCGAAACACGGCCGGCAGGGCCGCGACGGCGCCAAAGGACCCCGCGGCCCACTCGCTGACCCGGCCCCCGGCCTGAAAGGGTTCCTTGCCCATCAGGCCCCGCACCGCGATCGACCCCGACTCGGCCTGTAGCGTGAACTCGGTCGCCTGACGATGGGCCCATGGCCCGGTCAGGCCGTAGGGCGTGATCGAAAGAACCACGAGGGATGGATGGGCCGCACGCAGCCCGGCGACATCGAGGCGTTTCCCCGCATCGGATTCCAGACCATGGGCTTCGATGACGAGGTCGGCTTGGGCCAAGAGGGCTTGTACGTGTGGATCTGGGGCCGCCCCGACCACCGACTGCTTTCCCGCGTTCAGGAAGGTGAAGAGTGCGGAGTCCTCGCCGCGCAGATCGGCGCCCGTTGCCGACCAGCGGCGCAATGAATCACCTTGCGGCGGCTCGACCTTGATGACCTCGGCGCCCCCATCGACGAATAGCTTCGAACAATAGGGACCCGCGATCTGATCCGAAAAATCGAGCACGCAGATTCCGGTCAGGCCCTTCTGCATCGCGACCCCTTCGTCGGTCTCGGCGCCGAGCGCCGGCTGACCGGGGATCCGAAGCATCGCGCAAATCTGCGTCCGCAGCGAGGTGGCGTGGCGGGGCGGAACGCAGCTCCGAGCCACGGACTCCTGCAGGATTGGATGGATCCGGGCGGCGGAGAGCGGAAATTGCCGACAGACGAAGATTGATTCACACTTGGTTTATGCGCGAGAACCTCTCCCTGCGTGGGGCCGCCGTGCCTTCCGGGCGGACCCCGCATCCCACCAGCGAACAGAGAATGGAAAGATGACGACTGCGAGCCAGGACCCGAGCCAAACCAACCCGGAACCCGCTGACCTGGGCTTTGATCCCGATGCGCTCCGCACAAAATACCGCGAGGAGCGGGACAAGCGGCTTCGCCCCGACGGAACCGACCAGTACCTGGAGGTCACGGGCGCGTTCGCTGATTTCGTCGACGATCCCTACGTCGAGCCCGGGTTCACCCGGGAGCCGCTGACCGACGAGATCGACGTGGCGTTGATCGGAGGTGGCTTTGGCGGGCTGCTGGCCGGCGCACGCCTGCGCCAGGCCGGAGTCGAGGACATCCGCGTGATCGAGAAGGGAGGCGACTTCGGGGGTACCTGGTATTGGAACCGCTATCCGGGCGTGGTGTGTGATGTCGAGTCGTACGTCTACCTGCCGCTGCTCGAAGAACTCGAGTACGTCCCCAAGGAGAAGTACAGCCGCGGGCCGGAGATCTTTGCCCACGCCAAGGCGATCGCCGAGAAATTCGACCTCTACCGCGACGTCTGCTTCCAGACCGAAGTGACACAGATGCGGTGGGATGAGGACAGCTCGCGCTGGCTCATCTCGACCAATCGGGGCGACGCGATCAAGGCCCGGTTCATCTGCTTGGCGAATGGCTTCCTCCAAAGGCCCAAGCTGCCCGGGATCCCCGGAGTCGAGCTGTTCAAGGGCCATGCCTTCCACACCAGCCGTTGGGACTACGCGTATACCGGCGGCGACTCGGATGGCAACCTGACGGGTCTCCAAGGAAAACGGGTGGGAATCATCGGCACCGGCGCATCGGCGGTGCAATGCGTCCCGCACGTCGTAACGAGCCCCGAA
>JACZXC010000059.1 GCA_022571825.1 Myxococcales bacterium
CTCCGACGGTTCCACGCCGCCCGCGTCCGATGCGTCCGAGACCGATGAAGCCGCCGACGATTCCGCCGATCAAGCCCCCGATCAATCCGACAGGGAGCGTCCCGGAGGGTTTCTGGGCACCCGGATCCTGCGAGGCTGGACCCACCGTCTCGGCGCGGGCTTTTCCGGAAGCATCCAGGGTCGAAGCGACACCCGGCTCAACGCCCTGTTCCAGAGCCAGAGCGAAGACGAGATGTGGGAATTCGATTCGGCGTACTTCGTGGATCTGGGGCGGGACGGCGGCGTCAGCAAAAATCAGGGCTTTGCCCAGCTGACACGGGAGTGGACCCTCCCCAACGCACCGAGCGGGTCGCGATGGCTCACCTTTGGCCAGGGACGCTGGGACCGCGATCAGTTCCAGCCCTGGGGTCACCGGCTGTCGGCGGCCGCCGGGACCGGGTATCGGTTCCTGGCGACGGAGACGTCGAAGCTGACCGGCCGCATCGGAATCAACGCCGACAAGACCTTTGGCAGCGAAGATCGGATCCAGCCCGAGGCTCTGGTCGGCTTGAATCTCACCTGGCGGCCTCACCCGCTCCACAAGATCGTCGCGAAGAACGATTTTTTCCAGAGCTTGACCCACACGTCGAGGCGTCGAACCGTTCAGTCGTTCCAGTGGGACATCGATGTCAGCGGCGGCCGCGGACTGGGCCTGCGACTGGGCGCGCTCTACCGGTTCGACACCGAGGCCGCAGACCAGCACGATTTCACCTACCTGGGCTCGCTGACCTACGAGTTCTGATGACGGCTCCCTCCGACACCACCAGGCGGCACGCGATCAGATCGCCCTCGACGACGCCGGTTCCCTGGATTTCCAACGGGTCGGTCGCGGTGACGTTGCCCTTCAACCGGCCGATGATGACCACCGCTTGGGCACGAATCTGACCTTTGACCGAACCGGCCCGGGGCTGCCGCGGGCGCGTCGATCGGGGGCGTCGGAAGGCGCGAAGCTTACCGCAGGCTCCGCACCTGATCGATCGCGACGTTGTAGCTGCGAAGAATCGTCCCCTGGGCCCGGTCGAGGGCGGTGGCCGATGTCCGGTAGGCCTGGAACGCGACGATCTGCTGGCTCTCGGCCTCCACGAAGTCGCTCTCCCGAAGCAGCACGTCGAAGGGCGTCGACTCCCCGTATTCCAGGCGAATCCGCTCGGCCCGGAGCTGCTCGCCGGCCGCGGCGGTGCGACGCTCGGCCGCTGCGATTCCCTCCTGGGACGACAGCAGGTTGCGCACCGCCCTGCGGACTTCCAGGATGATGGTCTGCTCGAGCCGCCGTTTCCGCGTGAGCGCCTGCCGCAGCGCCAGGTTCGCCTGGGATACCCGGTGCCGAGCCGACCGGTTGAGGATCGGGATCGACACCATCACCCCGGCGGTCAGCTGCTCGGCGGCGGCGCCGGTCAGATAGTGGTTGAAGCTGTCGCTGTATCCGGTCGGCGCCGGCAACGGCGCCGGCGGGACCAATGGCACGACCGGTGGCCTGAACGTGCCCGAAAGGCCCTGGTTGCCGTAGGAGACGGTCGCGTCCATCTGGGGAAGCCGCTGGTTCTTCGCGAACTTGAGATCGAACCGGTCGCGTTCGACCTCCTTGTCGGCCACGACTAGCTCCGGGCGGTTCGCGAAGGCCCGCTTCATCGCGACCTGCGGGTCGATTTCGTATTGGACGAAATCATCGGGACGGTCGGTGGGTTCGATCGCCAGGGTCGAGCCCGCCGAGAGATGCGGGCCGAGGACCTTGTCGATCAGCTGATCCTGAGAGTTGCGGTAGCGGTTCTCGGCGATGATCAGATCGAACTCCCGTTCCGCCGCGCCGGCGTCGGCCTCCACCACTTCGACCTTGGAGACGACCCCCACCTCGTGCTGGATGCGGGTCCGATCGAGCAGAGCCTCGGCAGTCTCCAGGCTCTTCTCGGCCACTCGCACCTGGTCCTGGGTGGCGACCAGATCCCAGTATCCGTCCGCGATCCGCTGCACCGTGTCCATGACCTCGGTGCGAAACTCCTCCTCCGAGGACTGGTACAGCACCCGCGTCGTCTGGACGCGGGTCCAGGGCTCGCTCCAGATCAGGTTGCGCAGGAGCGGCTGGGAGAGGCTCAGGTTGATGGCGGAATTGTATCGGCGAGAAAGGGTTTGAATCGACAAGTTCGAGTCGGTTCGACTCGACGTGAACTCGAAGGTGTAGCTGGATCCCAAGAGCGGGATGCTCCCGCGAAGTCCGGCTCCGCCCCCGATGGCCTTTTCCTTCACGACTTCCTGCGTGAGCACGACGAACGCGGTCGGCGTCTCGGTGTTGGCGTAGTCGATGTCTCCGAAGAACTCCGGATCGTAAGCGCCCCAGGCGATGCCCTCTTGCTCGCCGGCGATCAGCGGGGAGAACCGTGCGACCTGCACGTCGAGATTGTTCTCGAGCCCCATCCGAATCGCGTCGGCCAGCGAGAGGCTGAGGGTTCCGTGGAGCGAGGGGTGCTCCATCGGCGCGCTGGGCACCACTTCGGCGATCGGCCCGTCTTCGAGCGCCGGGGTCTGATCGGAGCCCGGCGTCTCCGGTTCCTCGGCGAGCGCCGGGCTCGGCCATGCGGTCGCCCCCGCGATCCAGGCCACCGCCAGCAGCATGCGAAGCATCATGGGCTCAATCCTCCCGCGATTTCGAAGTACCCGGAGCGCGACGTTACCCCAGTCGACCGCGAGGCCGAGGACCGCAGGCCGGCGCGTCGGCTATCCTCGCGCCTCATGAGCGTTGCCGCCCTGGTTCTCGCGGCCGGCAGCGGCGGGCGATTGGGTCACCCGCTTCCGAAGGCCTTCGTTCTTATCGGGGGAAAGCCGCTCCTGCTGTATTCGCTGGAGACCCTCGCCTCGGTGCAGGAGATCGACTGCGTGGTGCCCGTAATCGCCGGGGCCGATCTCGACCGATTCCGCGCTCTCGGCCTCGACGGCATTCCCAAGCTGGCAGCGCCGGTGGTGGGTGGGGCCGAACGCCAGGACTCCGTGGCCGCGGGGCTCGCGGCCCTTTCGAACCATGCCGTTTTGAACCAGGACGAGGGCTCGCTGGTGGTGATTCACGACGCGGCGAGGCCGTGGGTCCGTCCGGCGGCGGTCTCCCGGGTGGTCGCGGCGGCTCGTCGCGACGGCGCGGCGATCCTCGCCGTGCCGGTGGCCGATACCATCAAGCGCGTGAGCGATGGACGGGTGATCGAGACCCCCAACCGGGCCGAATGCTGGGTGGCCCAGACGCCCCAGGTGTTTCGCCTCGGCCTGCTGCGGGAGGCCCTGGCCAGGGCCGAAGCCGCCGGGCGGCTCGCAACCGACGACGCCCAACTGGTCGAGTGGTTGGGAGCCCCGGTGACGATCGTGCCCGGGGACGCGGACAACCAGAAGATCACCTTCGCCGAGGATCTGGCTGCCGCCGGGCACCGGCTGGATCGGGCACCGGGAGAAAAGAAGTGAGGGTGGGGCAGGGCGCCGACGCCCATCGCCTGGTGTCCGGTCGGCCTCTGGTCCTGGGCGGGGTGGCGATCCCCTTCGATCGCGGTCTCGAGGGCCATTCCGACGGCGACGTACTGCTACATGCCGTGGCCAGCGCCCTGCTGGGCGCTCTGGGAGAGGGCGATCTCGGTCGCCATTTCCCGTCATCGGACCCGGGGCTTGCGTCCGTCGCCAGCACGGAAATCCTGTCGCGGGTGGCCGGGATGCTCGCCGCCGCGGGCTTCGTCATCGGGAATTTGGACGCCACCATCGTGGCCCAGGCGCCGCGCCTGGCCGCCCATCTGCCGAAGATGGAGGGCGTGATCGCCGATGTTCTCGGCGTGGGTCCGGACCGCGTGAACGTGAAGGTCACCAGTACCGATGGTCTCGGCGCGATCGGGCGCGGTGAGGGCATCGCCGCCCAGGCGGTGGTGCTGATCGTCGGGTCCCCCGCATGACCGGGCTGCACCTCTACAATACGCGCCTGCGTTGCAAGCAGTCGTTTTCGCCCCTCGAGGGCGATCACGTGCGCATCTATTCCTGTGGCCCCACCGTCTACAGCGCTCAGCATATCGGGAACCTGCGGCCGTATCTGTTTGCGGACCTGCTCCGCCGGGTCCTTCGGGCGGAGGGTTACCGCGTGACCCACGTGATCAACATCACCGACGTGGGGCATCTCGTCGGCGAAGTCGAAACCGGCGAAGACAAGATGGAGGCCGCGGCTCGCCGCAGCGGGCGCAGTGCCGGGGAGATCGCCGAACAGTTCACGCGCCAGTGGCGGGAGGACTGCCGCCGGGTCGGCTGCCTCGACGCCCAGGTCTACTGCAAGGCGACCGACCACGTCGAGCAGCAGATCGCCCTGGCCCGCCGGCTCGAAGCAAAGGGCTACACCTATGCCATCGACGACGGTCTCTACTTCGACACGTCCAAATTCGGGCGCTATGCCGAGTTTGCCCGGCTGGACCTGTCGGCACAGGAGGGCGGCTCCCGCATCGGCGACGTTCCCGGCAAGCGTCATCCCGCGGACTTCGCGCTGTGGAAGCTCACGGCGCCCGGCGTGCGCCGCCAGCAGGAGTGGGACTCGCCCTGGGGGCGCGGCTTCCCGGGTTGGCACCTCGAGTGCTCGGCGATGAGTATCGAGTACCTGGGACAGAACTTTGATATCCACACCGGCGGAGTCGATCACATCCCGGTGCACCACACCAACGAGATCGCACAGACCGAGTGCGCCTACGACGTTCACCCCTGGGTGAATTGGTGGATGCACGAGGAATTCATCGACTTCCGCGGCGACAAGATGTCGAAATCAACGGGAAACATCTACCTGTTGGACGATCTGGTAGAACGCGGCGTCAAGCCCCTCGCCTACCGTTATTTCTTCTTGCAAGCGCATTACCGCCAGCAGCAGACCTTCACCGACGAGGCCATCGAGGCCGCCGCCATCGGCTACGATCGCCTGGTGGGTCAGGCCATCGAGGTTCGCGGGGTTTCGGGAAAACCGGATCCGGAAAAGCTCGGAGAGTTTCGAGAGCGCTTCCGTGCGGCCATGCGCGACGATCTGAATGCCCCGCGGGCACTGGCGGTGGCCTGGGAAGTCGCCCGGAGCCGCGATCTCAGCGCCGCCGAACGCTGGAGCCTGCTGGCGGAATTCGATGACGTGCTCGGCCTCGACCTGGCGGGCGCGGTTCCGCGAACGGCGGCGTCGGAGAGCAATCCCCGCATCGATGCGAGAGTCGCGGAGCGCGAAGGAGCCCGCCGCGACGGTCGCTTCGGGGAAGCGGACCGCATCCGCGACGAGCTGGCGGCCGAGGGCATCGTGATCGAAGACACGCAGGAGGGCGTGAAGTGGAGGCGCCGGTGACCCCGAGCTCCTTCTCCCTCGTCTCCGACTTCACGCCGAAGGGGGATCAGCCCGAGGCGATCGAGGCGCTGGTCGCGGGCGTCGAGCGAGGAGATCCGCACCAGACGCTCCTCGGCGTCACCGGCAGCGGGAAGTCCTTCACGATCGCCTGCTGTGTCGAGCGCCTCAACCGGCCGACCCTGGTGATGGCGCCCAACAAGACGCTGGCGGCGCAGCTCTACTCCGAATTCAAGGATCTCTTCCCCGAGAATGCCGTCGAATATTTCGTCTCCTACTACGATTACTACCAGCCGGAGGCCTACATCCCGTCGACGGATACCTATATCGAGAAGGATTCGTCCATCAACGACCAGATCGACAAGCTGCGCCATTCCACCACCCATTCGCTTCTGACCCGACGTGACGTCCTGGTGGTGGCGAGTGTCTCCTGCATCTACGGCCTCGGCGCTCCGGAAACCTACGGGTCGATGCACGCCTACCTGGAAACCGGAATGAACCTGCCGCGGGACACGCTGCTGCGCCGCCTGGTCGACATGCTCTACACCCGCAACGACATCGACTTCCATCGGGGTACGTTCCGGGTGCGGGGAGACGTGGTCGAGATCTTCCCGCAGTACGAGGCCGAGCGGGCCCTGCGCATCGAATTCTTCGGCGACGAGATCGAGGCGATCGCCGAGATCGATCCTCTGCGCGGCAAGGTGGTGGGGCGGCCCAAGCGGGCGATGATCTATCCCGCCAGCCACTATGTGGCGACCCGCGACATTCTCGAGCGGGCGATCGAGGGGATTCGCGAGGAACTTCGGGAGCGGGTCGCCTGGTTCCGGAGCCGGGACAAGCTGCTCGAAGCCCAACGTCTGGAGCAGCGAACACTCTACGATCTGGAAATGCTCAAGGAGATGGGCTTTTGCCATGGGGTTGAGAACTACTCGCGGTGGCTCGACGGTCGCAGTGAGGGCGAGACTCCGTATACGCTCTTCCACTACTTCCCCGATGACGTGCTCGTCGTCCTCGACGAGTCCCACATCAGCATCCCCCAGATCGGTGGCATGTCCCGGGGCGACCGGGCGCGCAAGGAGACCCTGATCGAGTATGGCTGGCGGCTTCCCTCGGCCCTTGATAATCGACCGATGCGCTTCGACGAATGGGAGGTGCGGGCACCCCAGCGGATCTACGTCTCGGCGACCCCGGCGGACTACGAGCTCGAGCACTCGGGCGGCGTCGTCGTCGAGCAGATCATCCGCCCCACGGGTCTCGTCGATCCCCGGGTCGAGGTGCGCCCCGCCGGTGGGCAGGTCGACGATCTGCTGGCCGAGATCCGCACCCGGGTCGAGTCGAACGAGCGCGTGCTGGTGACGACCCTCACCAAGCGGATGGCCGAGGAACTCACGGACTACTATTCGGAGCTCGGTATTCGGGTGCGATATCTCCACAGCGATGTAAAGACCATCGATCGCATGGAGATCATCCGCGAATTGCGGGAAGGGTGCTTCGACGTGCTGGTCGGGATCAATCTCCTGCGCGAGGGCCTGGACATCCCGGAGGTTTCGCTGGTGGCCATCCTGGACGCCGACAAGGAGGGCTTCCTGCGGTCGACGCGCTCCCTGATCCAGACCATCGGGCGCGCCGCACGCAACGTGAACGGATCCGTTCTTCTATACGCGGATCGGGAGACCGATTCGATTCGCCGGACCCTCGCCGAGACGAACCGGCGCCGGCAGCGGCAGGAGCGCTACAACCGAGATCACGGAATCACCCCGACGACGATCGTGAAGCGCATTTCCAGCCTCCGCGACTCGATCTGGGAGAAAGATTACGTGACGGTGCCCGTCCGGGACGAGCTGGCGGAACCCTCGATTCCCGTCCACGAACTTCCCGAGTTGATCGAGAGCCTCACGCGCGAGATGCGCAAGGCGGCCGCCGATCTCGACTTCGAGCGGGCGGCGGTGGTGCGCGATCGCCTCCGCGAACTCGAGGCCGAACGCCTGCGGATGAGCTGACGTGGACCTGGCCGAGCGCGTAGAGGCGCTCCCCACCGGCCCCGGCGTCTATCTGTTCAAAAGCAAGTCCGGGCGGGTCCTCTACATCGGGAAGGCCCAGAACCTCCGGTCTCGGGTTCGCTCCTATCTGAGCGGCGGCGACGGACGTATACGCGTACCCCACTTGATCGAACGCGCCCGGGACGTCGACGTCGTGGTGACGCGCAACGTGAAGGACGCGCTGCTCCTCGAGAACGAACTGATCAAGCAACACAAACCGCCCTTCAACGTTCGTCTGCGCGACGACAAGCAGTATCTGGCATTGCGCCTGGATCCGCGGGAGCGCTGGCCTCGCTTGACCGAGGTGCGCCGCTTCCGCCAAGACGGCGCCCAGTACTTCGGACCGTACACGTCGAGCGTCTCGATGCATCGCGCCGTTTCGGATCTTCGACGCATCCTCCCCCTGCGTTCCTGCCGCGACGCCGTCTTCCGTGACTACGCTCGACGCGGTCGCCCGTGCATCGAGTACGAGATGAAACGGTGCGCCGGTCCGTGCTGCGGACTGGTCGACGAGGCCGACTACCGGGAGCTGGTTCGGGGAACGGCGCTGTTTCTGCGCGGTCGGTCCAGCGAGCTCGCCGATCAGCTCCGGGAACGGATGGAGCGGGCCTCTCGGGAGGAGCGCTTCGAGGAGGCCGCTGAGAGCCGCGACCGCCTCGCCGCCGTCGAGCGCACCGTGGAGCGGCAACAGATCGTGGCCGAACGACCCATCGATCGCGATGTGTTCGCATTGGCGCGGCGGGGTGGCGAGATCGAGGTGCACACCCTGCACGTGCGAGACGGCCGGGTCGTGAGCGTCCACAGCTATGGCTTCTCCGATGTGCGGATCGATGATGGCGAGGTCATGAGCTCGTTTCTGGGCCAGTACTATGCGCCGGAGCGTGGACGCGAGCTGCCTCTCGAGGTGCTCACTTCGACGACGGTCGAGGATGACGGCGCCCTGGACGCTTTTTTCTCCGAACAGGCCGGGCGAAAGATCGCGCTGCGCCAGCCGCGCCGCGGCACCCGGAGCGAGTTGGTGGCGATGGCGATGGCCAATGCGGAGCTCGAGCTGGGGCGGCGGTTGGAGGCCCGGCACAGCCTGGAGGCCGCCGGCGAGGAGCTGCGACAGCGGCTGGGTCTTCGGGCCTTTCCCCGCCGCATCGAGGGATACGATGTTTCCACCTTCCACGGGACCCTCACCGTCGCGAGTCGCGTTGTCTTCGAGGAGGGTCGACCGGTGCGGGCCGACTACCGACACTACCGGATCCGGGAGGCCGCCCCGGACGATGACTACGCGTGCCTCCGAGAAGTGCTGCAGCGTCGCCTGGCCCGGGCGGCCAGCGACCCGCTTCCCGATCTGCTGATGGTCGACGGAGGCAAGGGTCAGCTGGGGGTGGTCTCGGCTGCGCTTCGCGACGCGGGGCTCGAGGTGGATGCCCTGGGCCTGGCCAAGGAGCGCGATGACGAGGGCCCGGCGCCTCGGGTCCGCCGCTCCCGCGGACTCAAGGCCGAGCGCGTATTTCGTCCCGATCGAAAAGATCCGGTATTGTTCTCGCCGAGCTCGCGGGCACTGTTGTTGCTGCAACGGGTGCGAGATGAATCCCATCGTTTCGCCATCGAGTTCCAGCGCTCACTCCGTTCGAAACTGGGCCTGACGTCGATTCTCGAGGAGCTTCCGGGTATCGGACCCGGAAAGCGCCGTGCCCTGCTGCGGCATCTGGGGTCGTTGCGCGCGGTGCGGTCCGCCACCGAGTCGGAGCTGGCGGCCGTTCCCGGGGTCGGCGCCCGGGATGCCGGCACGATCCGGCGTTTCTTCGACGCCTTGTCTCGCTCCGCCGAGGGCTCCTGAGACCCGCCGAGGCCCCCAGGCGTCGGGATCCGGCAGCGAACACGCAGAAGGCGCTCGGCCCCCGGCAACGCCGCTTCGCCCGGTCAAGCGATTCGGCCAAGCAGCCGATTCTCAGGGTTGAGGTTGTGTCGTGGGATGGCTCGCCAAGCTTCCGCTGCTTCTGCTCGTCGTCTGGAATCCGGCCGATTCGGGAGCGGAGATCTACCAGTGGGTCGACGCCGCGGGAAAGGTCCACTTCACTCAGGATCTGGGTCGGGTGCCACCGCAACAGCGCGTGTTGTCGGAGGCGCGTGCGAACTCTCCCGCCGACAAGAGCCGGGTCCAGATCTTTTCCGGGCCGCCGCCCGCCGTGGTGCCCGAAGACGACCGCAAGCCCCGGAATCCGGATGGCGACAAGACCACCCGGATTCGCGTCTCGCGAGCGGGAACGAGCATGATGGTGGAGGTGAGGCTCAACAACAGCGTGACCGCACCGTTCCTCATCGACACGGGCGCCAGCGACGTCCTGCTCCCCCAGGCCGTGGCGGACCAGCTGGGAATTCAGGTGGGCCCGAATACGCGGACCAAGCGCTACTCGACCGCGAATGGTGTGATCACGACTCCCGTCGTGATGCTCCGGTCCGTCGCGCTGGGCGGCGCCGTCGCGGAGAACGTTCCCGCGAGTATCTCTCCGACCATGAAGGTCGGTTTGCTCGGACTCTCCTTCTTCAACCACTTCACTTACAACATCGATGCCGCCCAGGGAATCGTGACGCTTCGGCCCAACCATCTGGCGGAGGACGGGTCGATCCGGGGCGGGCGAAGCGAGGCGCAATGGACCGCGGAGTACCAGAACCTGCGCCGCCGGATCGAGTGGATCGATGCCGAGAAGAAGCGCACACCCAGCAGCCACGGACGAGAACACCGACGGCTTGCGAAGGTCCGGGACCAGCTGATTCGGGAGCAGCGCCTTCTCGACGGTGAGGCCGATCAGGCCCGGGTGCCCATGGTCTGGCGGTAACAGCCGGCGAACCGGGGACCTCCACGCCGAGGACCCAAGGGACCGCGGTTCCCCAAAAAGGGCAATCCAGGGGTCATTGAATCCCACTCACGCCGGATTCCGACGGCTGGCGAGGGGCCTGCCGCGGCGAATTCAGCCGCGATTTCCGGCGCGTTCGGCATGAGGTGCGGACGGATCCCCGCGTGGCACCGATCTTGCTCCACCATCGCCCCATACGGTTCGAAACCGGCATCCGAGTCGGGAGGCGGGAGAACATGCGCGAAAAGCGGTTGCGGTGGAAGGCGGGCCAGCGGGCATCCGAACGGCGCGGGCGCATTCGAGCCGACCTCGAGAGCAAGGGGATCGCACCGGAGTTCTCCGAGCCGGTGGCGAACCACTTGGTGGACATCGCACCGGACTTCGCGTCCGCCGAGTACGGTGCCGTGCTGGACGGCGTCGCGGCCGCCTACGGGGTGCATCGGCGAGAGTGCGGCGCTGCCGACGACGTCAAGGAGATCCGGCGCCTGATGCTGCACTTCGCCACGGAGCTTCACAAGCTGGAAGAGGGGGTTCAGATTCTGTCGGCCTATCTCCAGCGCATGCGCGGCCGCGCCTTGAAGGGCCAGGGACCCATCCTCCACTAGCCTAGCCGGGCCTCGCGCTCGCTGATCGCTCGCGATCGGGCTCCGGCACTTCGCTCGCCTTCGGCTCGCTGCGCGGAGACCGACTCTCGAGTCGGCCTCCTAGCTATTCCGCCGGTCTTGCCAGGGAGAGGCTCTGCCGACCGAAGAGGCCCGGTCGCG
>JACZXC010000428.1 GCA_022571825.1 Myxococcales bacterium
GGGCGCATGGGCGGGGGACTGGTGACCATCGCCTGCCCGGCGGGACTCAACGACATTCTCGAGGTCAAGTGCACCGAGGCCATGACCGCACCGGTTCCCGATACCCACGGGCGCGCCCTCGCGGCCGGTGCGGAAGAGGCGATCCTGGCCTTGGCCGCCACCCGCGATGCGATCGGTCTGGGACCCGGCCTGGGCACGGCCCCCGAGACTGCGGGACTGGTCGCATCGGTTGCGAAGCGCCTGGAGAAGCCGCTGGTGATCGACGCCGACGGCTTCGCCGCGTTCGCCGGCGAACCCGCGTTGCTGCGGTCGCGGCCGGCGCCCACAATCTTGACGCCCCATCCCGGCGAGGCGGCCCGGATGCTTGGCATCACCGCCGCCGCCGTGAACCGCGATCGCGTGGGTGCGGCTCGCCGGCTGGCGGAAGAGGCCCGCGCTGTGGTCCTGCTCAAGGGCGCCGGGTCGGTGACCGCGTCGCCCGAGGGGTGGGTCGTGGTGAATCCCACGGGTGGGCCCGCCCTGGCGAGCGGCGGCACCGGGGACGTGTTGCTGGGCATCGTGACGGCGCTTCTGGCCCAGGGACTCGAGGAGTTCGAGGCGGCGGCTCTGGCCGCCTTCGTGCATGGATTGGCCGCCGACCGGATTGCGGCCCGGACGGGCGACTCTGGACTGCTTGCCGCGGACCTCGTACGGGAGCTCCCGGCCACGACGGCAGCCCTGCGCGCCGAGGCGGAAGCGGCATCGGGGTCCCTCGCACCGCGGGCACGCCTTGCAGTGGACTTCCCCGAGCCCTGAGGCGACCCGGGCGGCGGCGCGGGCTCTGGCCGCCAACGTCGGCCCGGAAGGGTTGGTCGTGGCGTTGATCGGTCCCCTGGGCGCCGGAAAGACCGTCTTCGCCAAGGGGCTCGCTGAGGGAATCGGCGTCGACCCCGCGGTCGTAGCCAGCCCCACCTTCGTGATCGCATGCGAGTATCAAGGAGCCGGCGGGCGCCGGCTGGCCCATGTCGATCTGTATCGAATCCAGAGTGCCGCCGAGCTCGAGGGAGCCGGTTTCCTGGACCTGCTGGAGCCGGGAGTCCTGGTGGCGGTGGAGTGGGCAGACCGGTTTCCCGAAGCGCTTCCCTCGGATCGCCTCGAGATCTGCATCGCCCGGTCCGAATCCCCGGACGCTCCCGAGGGCCGGCTCCTCGAAGCGAAGGCTCGGGGACCGGGAGCCCAGGCCACTCTCGCGCGCTGGCGGGAATCCGGGCGAGGCGCAGGCTCCGAGTGAGCTCTTTGCTATCCATCCCTCTCGGTGACCGCCCGCCTACCGCGGGGACGTTCGGGGCGTTTGAATCGTGAGCCTGATCGTGCAGAAGTTCGGCGGCACCAGCGTCGCCGACCTCGACCACATCCGGAACGTCGCGCGCCGGGTGGTGGAGACTCTTGAAGCCGGCCATCGGGTCGCGGTGGTGGTCTCCGCCATGGGGGGCGAAACCGACCGGCTCGTCGCTGCCGCCCGGGAGATGGGCGGCGAGCGCCCCGACCCGCGCGAGTACGATGTCCTGGTCTCGACCGGAGAGCAGAAGACGATCGCCCTGCTGGCCATGGCGATCCAGCACCGGGGAACCCCGGCGCGATCCTTCCTGGGTTCCCAGATCGGGCTGCGCACCGACGCGGTCCACACGCGAGCGCGGATCGCGAGCATCGACCCGCAACCGATTCGGGACGTGATCCGGGCTGGGGGCGTTCCCGTGATCGCGTGATTCCAAGGCATCGACGATACCGGGAACATCACCACCCTGGGACGCGGGGGCTCGGACACGTCCGCCGTGGCCATCGCCGCGGCGTTGGGCGCCGACGATTGCGAGATCTACACGGACGTGGACGGCGTGTTTACGACGGACCCGAGTCTCGTGCCCGGGGCGCGGAAGCTCGGCCGGATTTCCTACGACGAGATGATCGAAATGGCGGGCTTGGGGGCCAAGGTGTTGCAGATTCGTGCAGTACGCTTTGCGATGCGCTACGGCGTTCCCCTGCACGTGCGGTCATCCTTCAAGCCGGACGAGGGGACCCGGGTGGTACGCGAGGAGGAGGTGATGGAGCGCTTGGTCGTTTCGGGCGTGACCTACAACCGCGACGAGGCCAAGATCCGGGTGCGGGGACTCAAGGACGTTCCCGGCGTCGCAGCCGAGGTGTTCTCGCCGCTGTCCAAGGCCGGAATCGTCGTCGATATGATCATCCAGAATCTCTCCCAGGACGGGACCACCGACCTGACCTTCACGGTGCGTCGCCAGGACTACACCCGCGCCATCGACCTGGCCCAGCGGGCGGCTCAGTCCCTGGGTGCCGCGGCGGTGGACGGAGACGAGGGAATCGCCAAGGTGTCGATCGTCGGACTCGGCATGAAGGATCACGCCGGTGTGGCGAGTCGAATGTTCCGAGTGCTCGCCGATCAGGGCATCAACATCCAGCTGATTTCGACCAGCGAGATCAAGGTGTCCGTGGTGGTCGACGAGCAGCACACGGACCGGGCGGTCCGCGCCCTCCACGCGGCGTTCGTCGAGGCGGGCGCCGAGGAGCCCAGCTCCGAGGCCTGAGCGGAGGCCGGATATACCCGAGGCCTGAGCGGAGGCCGGACATACCGGGAGGCCAGCGATGTGGTTTCGGGGGGCCGGTTCGGAGACCGCGGCGCGCACCGCGTCGGCGGGCTTCGCCGTGGCGGGGGTTCTGTTTGCTCTGGCGCTGCCCGGGAACGCCCCGCGCGAGTTCTCCGGGTGCGCGAACCCGCGTGAACGCGCCGCCCGTGACGGTCACACCACGGCGGTCAAATGCGATGGGGGCGGCGGCGAGCTTCGGGGTCCGGCGCGGCGCCTCTTCGGCC
>JACZXC010000060.1 GCA_022571825.1 Myxococcales bacterium
CGATGCCGTCCCCGGCCAGGTCCGTCAGGATCGAGGCGTGTTCAAACCCCCCTGACTCCGCATCGATTCGCCGGATTTGCCACTTCTGACGGGGATCTTCGCCGGGACGGAGCAGCCAGAGCCCCCGCTTGTAGGCCGCGGCCACCAGCTCTCGCCGGCCATCGCCGTCGATATCACCCGACGTGAGGAACCGGCAGAAGCGATCTTGGATGGTCGCGATCACGACCCCCTCCCCGGCGGGGGTGTCGGCATCGTAACGTCGAATTTCGACCGGATCGATCAGCCGCTGGCTCGCCCCGGTCCCCCGGGTTTGACCTTCCACCGCGACATAGAGCTCATCGCGACCGTCTCCATCCACGTCGTCCACCAGGATCTCCTTGGCGTGGCGGTCTCCGAGGTCTGCGACGACCACGCGGCCTTCGCCACGCGCCGGGACATACCGCACGACCTTGCCCGGCTGCGGTGTGCCATCCAGTCGGTTGGGCTCGCTGGGGGTCGCATAGACCTCGAGCACCCCGTCACCATCGAGGTCGCCGATCTCGATCTCGTGTACGAAGGTATCCGGCCATCGATCCAGCTCGTGGACCTCGAAGTCCCCACCGGGCCCCAGTCGCAACACGGCAACCACCCCCTGGTCGTGGGTCGACACGGCGATGGCCATGCGACCGTCGCCGTACAAGTCGCCCACTTCGGCGTCGCGCATGCGACTGAACTTCCCACCGAAGTCTTTCTCCCAGAGAGTCGTGGCCTCGAGGCCCGCGGCGCCTCGGGTCCATGAGCGCACCCGTGCGGCGGAGCCGCCGAGGGTGAGGATGAACGGCGTGACACCGGGGTAGACCATCGCCTTGTGAAAGACATTGCTGCTGGGGTCCTCGAGCGCCACCGTCTGCCAGGCCCCATCCTTCCGGAACAGGAATTCCAGGCGCGCCGCCCCGGGGATCACCTTCGACTTTCCGTCCGGGCCCGGCGCGTTCGTGAACTGGGCGAGAGCGATCATGATTCCCATGGGAAGCGACGCCGGTGTGGATGCGACCGCCGGGTCCGATGCCCCGGCCGACGCGCTCGAAGGCAGGGTCGAGGGCTTCTCTTCGGAGCCGCATGCCATCAGACAGGCGACCAGGGCGATCGCAACGAGAGCCGCGTAGGCGGCGCGAACCGAGGCCATGACGAATCCTCCGCAGGTCGCGAGCCGAGGGATGTAGCAGGCCCCGGAGGCGAACGACAGCGCGAGAGCTACAAGGGTGTGATAATGCAGCCCCGGTGAGTGACGCCCGCCTACAAGTCCCGCGCGGTACCCGCGACTTCTACCCCGAGGACCTCCGCCGGCGCGAGTGGCTGTTTGGGCACTTTCGCGCCGCAGCCCGCCGCTTCGGCTTCGAGGAGGTCGACGCACCGGTCCTGGAGCATGAAGAACTCTTCACACGAAAGGCAGGAGAGGAGATCCTCGAACAGCTCTACCACTTCGAGCTGCACGGGCGCCGGCTTGCGCTCCGGCCGGAGATGACCCCTTCGATCGCGCGGATGGTCATGGCCCGCTCCGGCAGCCTGCGCTTTCCGCTGCGATGGTTCACGGTCACCCAGAACTGGCGTTACGAGCGCATGACCCGCGGCCGAAAGCGCGAGCACTATCAGTGGAACATGGACATTTGGGGCGAGACGAGCGTCACCGCCGAGGCCGAGCTGATTGCGGCCGTTTTCGATCTGTTGGACGCCCTGGGCCTCGCCCATCGGGATGTGAAGATCCGCATCAGCAGCCGTGCCCTGCTCGAAGAGACCCTCCGGAACACGATCCTGGCGGATCGGCCCGAGGCTTTCCCCGGGTTGTGCGTCGCCATCGACAAGCACGAGAAGATCGGCGAAGACGCGGTCCGCGATCTGTTGACCGACTCGGACGGGCCGGTGGGTCTGGGAGAGGACGACGCCCGTTTCGTGATCTCCTGGCTCGGGCTGCGGAAGGTCGAGGATGCAGCGCGGCACGTGCCCCCAGACTCGCGAGCCTTCGCGGATCTGCAGCGGCTCTTCAATCTGCTCGACACCTACGGCCTCGCTGACCGGGTGGTCTTCGACGCGTCCATCGTCCGCGGCCTCGCGTACTACACCGGCATCGTGTTCGAGGCCTTCGACGCGGATCGCAAGCTTCGGGCCCTCTGCGGTGGCGGACGCTACGACCGGCTGATCGAGTCGCTGGGCGGCTCGGCCATCCCCGCCGTCGGGTTCGGATTCGGCGATGTGGTGATCGGCGAGCTGCTTTCCGACAAAAAGCTCCTGCCCGAGCCACCCCGCCAGCTCGACGCGGTGGTGTTCCCATTCGGCGACGACGAGCGGGCAGCGGCGATTCGGGTCGCTAACGCCCTGCGACGGGAGCGCCAGTGGTCCATCGAGCTGGTCCTCGGAACGCCCCGCCTGAGGCGCGTGCTGGCTGACGCCCATCGCGCCGGCGCCCGCTTCCTGTACGTCCTGGGGCCCGATGAGCTCTCCCGGGGCGAGATGCTGATCCGCGACCTCGATTCGGGGGAGCAGACGACCGAGCCGATTCCAAACTGAGTTTGCGAACGGAGCTTGTGGCCCGACTGGCTGCACGCCGGCTGGAAGGCGTCTAAGATCCGCCCGGACCCACCACGGGGGACCGCGAACGTGCGCGGTTGGACCATTCGCGACAGCCTCGATCTCTACAACGTCGCCAACTGGGGCGCGGGCTACTTCGATATCAACGCGAAGGGTCACATCGAAGTCGGGCCGGGCCCGGCGTCGGAGTCATCGACCCGCGCGCCGGTCGAGACGAATGCCAGCGATCGATCCACCACACCCCGCATCGATCTGATGGACCTGGTCCGCGACCTCGAACAGCGAGGGCTTCGGACGCCCCTGTTGATCCGCTTTTCTGACATTCTCGCCCATCGCGTCCGGAGTCTCGGCGATGCCTTTGATCAGGCCATCCGGGAATACGACTACAAGGGCCGCCACCGGGGCGTCTACCCGATCAAGGTGAATCAGCAGCGACACGTGGTGGAGGAAATCATCCAGTACGGAGCGCCTCGCCAGGTGGGACTCGAAGCGGGCAGCAAGCCCGAGCTGCTGGTCGCCCTCGCCCTGATGGACACTCCGGGGGCCCTCATCATCTGCAACGGCTACAAGGACCGGGCCTACGTGGAGACGGCGTTGCTGGCCCAGCGGCTCGGGCGCACCCCGATCATCGTGATCGACCGATTCCACGAGATCGATCTGATCATCAAGACCTCGCGCGAGTTGGGAATCCGCCCACATCTCGGCGTGCGGGCGCGACTGATGACCCGCGGCGCGGGGAAATGGGTGGAATCGACGGGGGACCGCTCCAAATTCGGCCTCTCGGCCATCGAGATCGTCGACGCGGTCGAACGCCTGCGCTCCGAGGACCTGATCGACTGCCTCGAGCTGCTGCACTTCCACATCGGTTCCCAGATCACGGCCATCCGCGCCCACAAGGACGCCCTCAGCGAGGCGAGCCGCATCTTCGTCGGTCTGCACCAGATGGGCGCGGCGCCCGGCCTGATCGATGTCGGCGGGGGACTGGGCGTCGATTACGACGGATCGAAAACAAACTTTCACTCATCGATGAACTACTCGCTGCAGGAGTACGCCAACGACGTCGTCGCCTTCGTTCAGGAGGCCTGCGACGAAGCCTCGGTTCCTCACCCGGACATCGTCACCGAGTCCGGTCGCGCCATGGTCGCCCATCACTCGGTTCTCGTCTTCGACGTGCTCGGGGTGAACGAGTTGCTCTCGGGAAAGCGGCCCGAGGCGGTGTCTCGGGACGATCCGAAGGTCCTCCAGGATCTTGCGAAAGTGGCCTCCCAGATTTCGAAGAAGAACGTCCAGGAGGCGTACCACGACGCCCTTCAGCTCAACGAAGAAGCCCTGACTCTCTTCTCCCTGGGCTATCTCGACCTGCGCGGCCGAGCGCGGGTCGAGCGCGCGTTCTGGAACTGCTGTGAGAAGATCCTGCGAGTCGTGCGGGATCTCGACTACGTTCCGGAAGATCTCGAAGACCTCGAAAAAGGCCTCGCCGACACCTACTACGGCAATCTATCCGTCTTCCAGTCCGCCCCCGATCACTGGGCGGTAAGGCAGCTGTTCCCCGTCATGCCGATCCACCGACTCGCCGAGAGACCCACCCGCCGCGGCGTCTTCGCAGACCTCACCTGCGACAGCGATGGAAAGATCGACCAGTTCATCGATCAGCGCGACGTGAAGGACGTACTCGAGCTCCACCCGTACATAGGCTCGACCTATTACATCGGGATATTCCTGCTGGGTGCCTACCAGGAGATTCTGGGCGATCTCCACAATCTTTTCGGCGATACCGACGCCGTGCACGTGCGCATGACGGACAACGGACGCTACGTGGTCGATCACGTCGTGGAGGGCGACGACGTGGGCAGCGTGCTCGGCTACGTCCAGTACGACCGTCGCGCACTCATCGAGAAGGTGCGCCGCACGATCGAGGACGCCCTGGGCAAGGGCGAGATCAGCCTCGAGGAGTCGGCGCGCCTGCGCAAGCGCTACGAGCAGGGGCTGAAAGACTACACCTACCTCTGCTCGGACCCCTGATTCCGGGTTCCCCTTGGCGCGCGCCCGGGCCATTCGGGTCCTCTCCTGGAACGTGAACGGCCTCCGCGCCTGCGCCCGCAAGGGCTTTCGAGCCTGGTTGCGCGGCGCCCGCGCCGAGATCGTCGGGCTCCAGGAAGTGCGGGCCTCGCCCGGGGATTTGCCCGCCGATCTGCGCTCGCCCAAGGGCTGGCACACCCACTTCGCATGCGCCGAGCGGCGGGGTTACAGCGGCGTCGGGCTCTTCTCGCGCCGGGAGCCGGACCGGGTGGAGACCGCGCTGGGGATCGAGCGCTTCGATGTCGAGGGTCGATTTCAGGTCGCGCGATTCGGACGCCTCGCGCTGGTCAACGCCTACTTCCCGAAGGGCAGCGGGAAAAACCGCGACAACAGTCGCGTTCCCTACAAGCTCGATTTCTACCGCGCGGTCTTCGAACGACTCCAGTGCCTTCGGCGGGGCGGCTACCGTGTGCTGATCCTGGGCGACTTCAACACGGCCCACCGCGAAATCGACTTGGCACGCCCGGTGGACAACCGCAAAACCAGCGGCTTCCTTCCGGAAGAACGGGCCGAGCTCGACCGATGGATGCAGGCCGGCTGGGTCGACAGCTTCCGGCGCTTCGAACCGGGGCCGGGTCACTACAGCTGGTGGAGCCAACGCTTCGGCGTTCGAGAGCGCAACATCGGCTGGCGCATCGACTGCGTTCTCGCCAGCCGCGCCGCGGCGAAATTTGTACGGGGGGCCTTCATCTGCCCCGAGGTCCGCGGCTCGGACCACTGCCCCGTGGGCGTTGACATCGACCCCGCGATCTTCGGCTAGCCCTGATCCGAGATTGGAAATGGGCCCCGCCCCGGATGCGGCGAGGGGGGCGGAAGCGAAGTAAAGCGCAGCCCCCGTCACGCTGGCCGAGCGGTGCGTTGACGCCACGTGAGTAACGTGTGGTTGGGGCCATCCTAAATAACGGCGAGCCATGAGCGGACGCCCCCCTCGCCGCGTCTGGGGCCACCTCAGCGTGGAACCTCGGCTCACCGGGTCGACGCGGGCGGACCTCAGGTCAGGGAGGACCGGAACTCCGCGTAGTCGACCAGGGCGCGCAGGGCCCGGACGGCGCGGTCGGCGCTCGCGTAGCAGAGGCGTCCCTCTTGCTTCACACCGATCGGGCCGGCATTGCCGTAGGCGCGATCGGTGTGCACCAGCTCGGTGGCAGTGAGGACGGGCTTGCCGTGGCGTTCCGAGGCCTCCCGTGCGGCCTGGGCGTAGCGGCGGTCCTGGCGTTCGTGGAAGGCCACGATGCGTTCGAGGCCGTACTCGGGATAGAAGTCTCCGGACTTGAGGACGTTCGCCTGGGCGGCCTGGATCCCGATGCCCAGGTGGATCACGGCGTCGACGTCGGGGTGGGCACACACCAGATCGAGTACCTCGGGAATCGTGTTCCGCGTCTCGCCGCCGGCCAGGTCGATCGGATTGTTGCGACTCCAACGCGCGGGTACCAGCGCATCGATCTGTTCCCGAACTTCAGCTGGGAGCGGAAGCAGCTCGAGTCCGGCGGCGGCGCAGGCGTCCGCCGCGAGTACACCCCACCCCCCAGCGGTCGTGAACACCACCACCCGGCGCCCGCGAGGCAGGGGCTGGGTGGCCAGGGTCGCCGCCCATTCGTAGGCGGCCTCGACGCTCGGCGCCCTCAGGGCCCCGAGTTGATGGCACAGCCCGTCGAACACGCGTTCGTCACTGGCCAGGGCGCCGGTGTGACTCCGGGCGGCGCGCTGACCCTCCGCAGCGACGCCCCCCTTCACCAGCACCAGGGGCTTTCGCGCCGTGAGTCGGCGCACCGCCTCGATGAAGCGCACGCCGTCGGCGATCCCCTCCACGTAGGCGAGCACCACGCCGGTCTCCGGATCCGCCGAGAAATACTCGAGATAGTCGGCCAGCTCGGTCTGGGCCGAGTTGCCGCAGGAAATCGCCTTGCTGATGCCGATGCTCGACTCGACCGCGTAGTTCAAGAACGAGGAGACGAGATTCCCGCTCTGGCTCACGACGGAAATGCGACCCGCCGGCGGAAACGGGGCGACGATCTGGGCGCACATCGAATCAGAGGTGGAGATCACCCCCTGACCGTTCGGACCGGCCATCACCATGTCGAGCTCGTCGGCGGTCTGGACGATCTCATCCTCGAGCTTCGCCCCCGCCTCGCCGGCCTCTCGGTAGCCCCCGCTCGCGACAAAGGCGGCGCGCACGCCCTTCTTGGCGCAGACCCGCAAGAGCTCGACGTTCGCGCCAGTCGGCGTGCACACGAAAACCAGATCGGCGCATCCGTCGGGAATCTCGCTGACGTCGCGGAAGCTGGAGCGACCCAGAATCTCGGCACCTTGGCGATTGACCGGAAACAACTCGCCCTCGTAGCCGAAGCGCAGAAGATTGTGGAGGGTCGCGAATCCGAACTTTCCGGGATGAGTGGAGGCACCGGCGATGATGATGCCGCGGGGATGGAACAGCGGTCGAAAGCGCTCGAGGATCGAGGCGTCGGAGCGCTGGGACGGGCGGCGGACATCGCCCTCGTCTTCCCCGTCGCCCAGAACCACCAGGGCGTCCACCGCCACGGGCACACCGTCTCGGACGATGAGAGGGTTCAGCTCGGCTCCACGGACGTCGGGTCGCTCGATGGCGAGGCGTCCGAGTCCCGTCAGCACCCGGAGAAGCGCCTTCTCGTCGACGGGGGGCTCGCCGCGAAAGGGCTCCGTGAAGAGATGACTCGCGCGCAGACTCCGAATCAGTCGTCGCCCATCCGCCTCGCTCAAGGGCGCCGAGGCGAAGGCGACGTCGCCCAGGGCCTCGGTCAGGACACCCCCCAACCCCAGCATGACGCAGGGTCCGAACTGGGCATCGCGCACCAGCCCCGCGATCAGCTCGCGATGGCCGCGGATCATCTCAGCCACCAGAAGTCGGGCGTCGGCTTCTTCTGAACCTCGCGCCGCGAGTAGGTCCTCGGCGGCGACGCGCACCGAGGCCTCATCGGCCAGGTTCAGACGAACCAGGTCGCGCTCGCTCTTGTGGGCGATCGTGTCACCGCAGAGCTTGACGACGACGGGAAGACCCAGCTCCCGCGCCGCATCCACCGCTGCCTCTGGCGAGTCCACCGCGCGTTCGGGCCCACTGGGAATTCCGAACTCGGCCAGGAACCGCTTCGATTCGTGCTCTGAGAGCGTCCTCTCGCGGTCGTCGGATACGGGCATCGCGGGTGGGCAGCATACTCGGGCGTCGGCGCAGCCACCAGAGAAGCTATGCTGTCCGCGTCGCGTCCGGACCGTTCCGGCCCCCCCCGGCCGACACCCGCCGGGGGGGAAACGAGTGGACCCGTCCAACAGCTTCTTGAGTCGACTCGAGGCGTTCTTCATCGAGAGCGTCGTGGAGCCGCTGACGGCGGTCATCTTCTGGGACGTCGCGTTCTGGGACGACTCCGTCGAGATCCCCCTCGTCGTCCTCTGGCTGATCCTCGGGGCGACCTACTTCTCCGTGCGGTTTCGATTCATCAACGTGCGCGCCTTCCGCCACGCCATCGACTGCGTCCGGGGGCGCTACACCCGACCCACCGAGTCCGGGGAGATCTCCCATTTCCAGGCGCTGTCCGCCGCCCTCTCCGCGACGGTCGGTCTCGGCAACATCGCGGGGGTTGCCGTGGCCGTGGGCCTCGGCGGCCCGGGTGCCGTCTTCTGGATGATCGTGGCGGGCTTTCTCGGGATGAGTTCGAAGTTCGCCGAGTGCACCCTGGGCCAGCGCTATCGGATCCAGCGCGCCGACGGACACGTCTCCGGCGGCGCCATGCACTACCTGCGCGACGGACTCGCGGAGCTGGGGTTGGGAGGCCTGGGAAAGGTGCTGGCCGTGATCTTTGCGCTGATGTGCATCGGCGGCAGCTTCGGCGGCGGCAACATGTTCCAGTCCAACCAGGCATTCGCGCAGATCTCGTCGGACTCCGTGCTTCCGATCCTCGCGAACACCGAGGGCGCGATTCTCTTCGGCCTGGTCCTGACGGTGCTGGTGGGCCTGGTGATCATCGGGGGCATCAAGCGCATCGGGGAAGTCGCAGCCACGCTGGTGCCCGTCATGTGCGCGATCTATCTGCTCTGCGGCTGCTGGATCCTGCTCATGCACGTGGGCTCGATCGGCCAGGGTCTCGCAACGATCGTGAGCTCGGCGTTCTCCTGGGATGCGGGGGCGGGCGGCTTCGCCGGGGTCCTGATCCAGGGATTCCGCCGCGCGGCCTTCAGCAACGAGGCTGGAACCGGTTCCGCCGCCATCGTCCACGCGGCGGCGATCACCGACGAGCCGGTGCGGGAGGGGTTGGTGGCGCTGCTCGAGCCGTTCGTCGACACGCTGATCGTATGCACGATGACCGGCCTCGTGCTCGTGGTGACCGGCGCCTACGCGGACCCAGAGGCGGGCTCGGGCATCCAGATGACCTCCTGGGCCTTCGCGACGGTGTTTCCGTGGTTCCCGATCGTGCTGTCGGTCACGGCGGTGCTGTTCGCGTTCAGCACCATGATTTCCTGGAGCTACTACGGCGAGCAGTGCTGGGCCCAGCTCTTCGGAATTCGCTCGATCTTCGCATACAAGGCGATTTTCCTGGGGTTTGTCTGGCTGGGAGCGATCTTCCAGGCCCGGGCGGTGATCGATTTCGGCGACATGATGATTCTGGGCATGGCTTTCCCCAACCTGATCGGAGTCTTCCTACTCTCGGGCAAGATTCGTGCGGACCTCGACACTTACATGCGCAAACTCCGAGCCGGCGAGTTCCCTCGCACCGATTGATCCGGCCGCCGCGCAGCCAGGCCACAAGACCGAAGGGCGCGCAGCGGTCTCAGCGACAGCGGTCAGCGGGCGTGGAAGTCGGTCCCTGGGCCGACTTCGCTCCTTCCTCTTCCGAAGCCGAGGGTCGTCGGACCCGCCAACCGAGCGAAGCGCGAACTCACCCGGTACCTTCGAACCGATGCCGCGATGTCGGAAATTCTGGGGCTGGGGCTACGAAGGTGAAGGACCCGACGCCGCGCAGACCACGGGGATCGCTCGAGCCCTCGCGAAGCGCTTCGGCGTTGCGCGTCTCGACGTGGCGCCGGAGCCGCGCCTCAAAGACCTGAGCTTGCGGAGGCCGCGGGTCGTACCGCCCGCCAGCGCAGTCGAGTTCTGCTCGACGAGCCTCCGTGATCGCGCCTCCCACACCTACGGCAAGTCCTACCGCGACTGCGTCCGCGGAGCGCGGGGTGAGTTCTCCCACCCGCCGGACTTCGTGGCGTTTCCGCGCGGCGAAGAAGAGATCGTCGCGATCCTCGACTGGTGCTCCGGCGCCCGCGTGGCGGCGATCCCCTACGGCGGCGGGTCGAGCGTGGTGGGAGGTGTCGAGGCGAACCTGGGAAGCGCGTATCGGGGTGCGGTTTCCATCGACATGGGGCGCCTGAATCGTGTCCTCGAGGTGGATCGCGAATCGCGCGCCGCCCGGATTCAGGCCGGCATCTTCGGGCCGGCCCTCGAGGACGCGCTGCGCCCTCTGGGCCTCACCCTGCGCCACTTCCCCCAATCCTTCGAATTCTCCACCCTGGGTGGCTGGATCGCGACCCGTTCCGGCGGGCACTACGCCACGCTCTACACCCACATCGACGACTTCGTCGAGTCCCTGCGCCTGATAACACCTACTGGTGTCATCGAGAGCCGGCGCCTTCCCGGGTCGGGAGCGGGACCGAGCCCGGACCGACTGATGATCGGTTCCGAGGGAACCCTCGGCATCATCGTCGAGGCGTGGATGCGCCTGCAGGATCGACCGACCTTCCGGGCTTCCTCCGCCGTGGGCTTCACCGGCGAGGACGGTTTTCTGCGGGGAGCCCGGGCCGTCCGGGCCCTGGCCCAGTCGGGACTCCATCCGTCGAACTGTCGCCTGCTGGATCCGGTCGAGGCCGCGAACTCCGGCGCGGGGTCCGGCGACGCTTCGCTGCTGGTGCTGGGATTCGAGTCGGCGGACCACCCCCTCGACGCGAAGATGCAACGCGCCCTGGAATGCTGCCGCGATGCCGGAGGAGACGTTCCGGACGGCAACCACCGAACCCGCACCGACCCCGGCGCAGCTCGCGAGGGCGCCGCCGGCGCCTGGAGACGGGCATTCCTTCGGGCCCCCTACCTGCGCGACATCCTGGTGCGAGCCGCGGTGATCTCGGAGACCTTCGAAACCGCCATCACCTGGGACCGCTTCGAGGCCTTCCACGAGGGGGTGATCCACTCGGCCCGCGACGCCGTCAAGCGTGTGTGCGGAGCCGGCACCGTCTCGTGCCGTTTCACCCATGGGTATCCCGACGGCCCCGCCCCCTACTACACCGTGATCGCCCCGGGTCGCCCCG
>JACZXC010000429.1 GCA_022571825.1 Myxococcales bacterium
GATCTTTCGACTGATCTTGAGGTGGGAGATCACCTTCTTGACGCCCTTCGTTTCGCGGGCGAGCAGGATCGCCCTCGCCTCCTGCTGAGACGAGAAGACGATCCCTCTGAGCGTTACGACCCCATCCGACGTGTCCACGTTGACGTTGCGGGCCTTGACGAGGTCGTCTGCAATGAGCTTGGTCTTCACCTTGGCCGTGATCCACTGATCCGAGATCGTCGTACCCGCGCTCTGGTCCTGGCCGGCCAGGTAGCCGGCCTCTGCCGCGGCTCCGGCGACCAGAAGCAGGCATCCGTGGAGACCGAACGTCGACAACGCGAGCAGTAGGATCAAGACGGTTCTCATGTCCGCGCGGATTCTTCACCGTTCCGCGATGATCCGCAAGAGCCCGTTCCGTCCCTCGTGCCTGAGACACGGCCCGATTTCTTTACGCCTCACACAGGACATGATTCAACCGTGGTTCAACAGGCGGTGTGCAGCTCGAAGTCCGCAAGGTTGGGCTTGCGCATCTCCTTGTGGAAGCGGCTGGCGGTCCACGGCCAGGGTTTCGGAACGCCGTCCTTGTCCAGAACTCGGCTGTTGCAGCCGGTCGCCCACACGGTGCCCTTCGTGGAACGAGGGCACGTCGCAGGTGAGGCCGGGATCGGTGTTCTCACGCCAGGGCCCCCCAATGAGGCCGCCTTTTCGACGATCCGGAAGCTCTCGATTCCGGCCTGCTTGAGCCGAATGCCCATCAGCAGGCCCGACATGCCCGCGCCGACGATGCAGAGTTCCAGATTGCGGGGGGCAGAGCCGAGGTTCCGGTCTCCATCCCGTTTCACGTCTCCAACCCATAGTATGACGGATACCCGGGCCTGACCCGGGCCCCCTGGGACGCCGAGGCAGCGATGCCCGATCTCTGGCGACGCACTGCTGGATACGCGATTTCGGCGGTCTACTTGCTTTTCTTCATGGAGTGGCTCTTCCACGTCACCAAGCCGTCGTTCTTCTCGGTCCTTGACCGCCCCCAGGCGCTGCTGGTGCTCCCGATCGCACCGGTGCCCACCCTGCTGTTGACGCTGATCGCGCTGGCGGCGCTGCGACCCCTGGGGTTGCGCACGTCGCCGACCCGAGCCGTCCTCCTCGCGCATGCCTGCATCCCCGCTTTTTTCCTGTCCGCGGCCCTGATCCTGATGATCGACAATTTCACGTACACGATCATGGGCTTCGGTGTGGCCACGGTCCGCAGCGCGTGGCGGTTCCTCTACGGTCTCTTCTTTCTCGGCCTGCTCGGCTGGGTCGTTCGCCGCATGGCCCGGCGGCTGGCCACGGACGAGGCCGGGTCGGCCCGCTTCCTCCTTGCCGGGTCCGTCGCCGCCGCACTCGTGTCGCTCGGCTGTCTGCTGCTGGTGCTGGCGACGCGCGAGTCCATCGATCAGCCCAACTCTCCCGGCGCCATCGGCTCGAGCCGCCCCCCCGACATCTTCCTCATCAGCGGTGACGGGCTCGAGGCCGCCGACTTCGAACGCTACGGCAACCCGATCGCCGAGACATCGTATTTCCGGGCGCTCGGTCCCAACGCGATCGTGTTCGAGAACAGCTTCCCGAATGCCAACAGGACGGCGGCGGTCACCGCGATGGTGCTCACGGGCAAGAACGCGGCGACGACCGGGAAGTACAACGGAGCCCGTTGGTTCCGGGGCGAGGATGCTTATCAGCACCTACCGGGCCTGCTCCGGAGCCACGGATATCGCTCGATCCAGATCGGCACCGAACATCACGTCGATTCCTTCGATTGGGGGATGCGAAACGCGTTCGACGTGCACAACCACACCGTTGCGGATCGCTCGTTCCTGGAGCGGATCTCCGATCGCGTCGGCGGGCGGCTCAACTGGGAGTTCCACTTCGCCCAGGTCGTTGCGCAGCGGATCGGCGATCGCATCGCGCATGCCTTTGGCGGCGAGCTCGTCGAGCAGCCCCACCTGGCCGCCAAGCCGGCCCCGTGGCGCTACCTGGAGGGCGCGGCAATGGTCGAGCAGCTGCGGAGGTTCCTCGACCGACATCCCGGACCGATTTTCGCGCAGCTCCACTCGATGTCGACCAAGCACGGGACCGAGATCGGGCGGCGATCCTTCGACGACGCCGTCCGGAAGATCGTCGCCGACCTGAAGCGAGCGGGCCGGTTCGAGAATTCGATCATCGTGATCTGGTCGGATCACGGACGGGGCTATACCACGGACCGGCGGCTCCCGTTGATCATCAAGTTTCCGACCGAAACGGAGATTCCCCACACCGCCTGGAACACCCAGACGCTCGACATCGCGCCGACGGTGCTCGACGCCATTGGGCTAGAGGTCCCGATCTGGATGGAGGGTCGCTCTCTATTGCGGGAGCGCGATCGCTACGAGCCGGTCTTCAGCGTCAAATCGAAGTTCGATGCCCCCGGGATCGAGCCCGATTTGGAGGGAGCGACGGCCATCGGCGGGGTCAGCGACATGGGTTTGATCGTGTGCGATCGCAGCTACAACCTTCGCTTTGCCACGGGGCTGCTCCATTCCGACCTGATCTGGGGACACACGTCGCCTTGCGCCGCCGAGCAGGTGCCGACCCCGAGGGTGGCCCGGGAGATGATCATCCAGCACCTGGTCGAGCGCGGGTTTGGGCCGGCCCTCGGACGCTAGGAGGTCTCAGCGACAGCGTTCAGCGAGCGTGGAAGTCGGCCGCTGGGCCGACTTCGCTCCCCCCTCTTCCGAACGCGCTAGCTCGGATCAGCCGGCGCCGGTGCCGGTGAGCTCGGCGTCTCGGAGGGCGGCGAGGGGGCTTCGGGCACGGGCCGGGCGCGCGCTGGCTGCGCCGAGGGTGGC
>JACZXC010000430.1 GCA_022571825.1 Myxococcales bacterium
CGATTCCGATCAACGGGCCCCCGGGGTCGGTGTTCCTCGACTACACACTACGCGAGCCGCTAGGCGTTGTTGGACAGATCATTCCGTGGAACTTTCCGCTGCTCATGGCGGCGTGGAAGCTCGGCGCGGCGCTGGCCTGCGGTAACTGCGTGGTGCTCAAGCCAGCCGAGCAGACGCCCCTCACCGCGCTCAAACTCGGGCAGCTGATCTGCGAAGTAGGCTTCCCCGACGGAGTCGTGAACATCGTGACGGGCTTCGGTGACGCCGGAGCGGCGCTGGCCAACCACGACCAGGTCGACAAGGTGGCGTTCACCGGCAGCACCGAGGTGGGGCACGAGATCGTGCGCGCCTCTGCGGGCAACCTGAAGCGCGTGAGCCTCGAGCTCGGGGGCAAGTCGCCGACCATCGTCTTCGACGACGCGGATCTCGAGCAGGCCGCCGAGGGTGTCGCCGGAGCCATCTTCTTCAACCACGGCCAGTGCTGCTGCGCCGGTTCGCGGCTGTTCGCGGGGCCCCGAATCCGCGACGAGCTGGTCGAACGCGTGACCGAAATCGCTCGCAACACCAAGCTGGGCGACGGCTTCGACCCGGACACCGAGATGGGGCCCCTGGTCTCTCGGGAACAATACGACCGGGTCACCGAATTCATCGAGTCGGGCAGCCAGGAGGGAGCCCAGATCGTGGAAGGGGGTCGCGAACGTCCGGCGGCACTCGCGAAGGGCTATTTCGTTCGGCCCACGGTCTTCAACCACGTGAGCAACGAGATGCGGATCGTGCGCGAGGAGATCTTCGGCCCGGTCGTCTGCGTGCAGCCCTTCGAAGACCTCGACGAGGTCATCGAGCGGGGCAACGACACGAGCTACGGACTCGCCGCGAGCGTCTGGACCCGGGACATCCGCAAGGCCCACCGGGTCGCCGCCGGCCTACACGCCGGAACCGTGTGGATCAACTGCCACAACGTCTTCGACGCGGCCGCTCCCTTCGGCGGCTACAAGAAGAGCGGCTACGGGCGCGAGATGGGACGGCACGCCCTCGGCCTCTACACCCAGGTCAAGAACGTCATCCTCAACCTGAGCTGAGTGGAAGGCTTGAACCGCGGACCCGTCGAAGCGGACGCAGCGAACGGGCCAGACAGATCGGTAGGATGACCCTATCCGTCTTGACCCTCAATCTCTGGCACGACTCGGGTCCCTATCCCCGGCGGGTCGAGCGTCTGCGCGAATGGATCGATCGCCTCGATCCCGACCTGATCGGCTTTCAGGAAGTCCTGCGCGGACCGGATGGAGACCAGGCCGCCTCGCTTCTGGAAGACCGCGGCTACCACCTGGAATTCGCGGGGGCGGCACCCTTCTGGCGCGACGGCGAGGAAGACAACAAGCGGGAGTTCGGGAACACCGTGGCCAGCCGCTGGCCGATCCGCGAACGCCAGTCGCTTCGGCTTCCCGACGGCGGCGATGGGGAGACCCGCGCTGCCCTTTCGGTGACCGTGGACGCGCCCTTCGGGGCTGTGGGCTTCACCTGCACCCACCTCAACTGGAAGTTCAACCACGGGGCGATCCGCGAGAAGCAGGTGGCGGCGGTCTGCGATCTGGCGCTGCAAAACCGCCCGCGCGGAGGCTTCCCTCCGATCCTGGTGGGCGATTTCAACGCCGAGCCCGAGTCCGCCGAGATCCGATACGTGACCGGCCTTCAATCCTTCGAGGGCCGCAGTGTCTCCTTCCTGGACGCGTGGCGAGTCGCCGGCGACGGCGGGCCGGGGCACACCTGGGCCAACGAGAATGTTTACACGCGCGCAGCCCTCGAGCCCGATCGCCGCATCGACTACATCTTCGTGGGCCTTCCGAAGGCGACCGGCGAGGGACAGCTTGTGTCCTGCCGGGTCGTCTGCAACGACGAGAAGGCCGGCGTCTGGCCGACCGATCACTGGGGGGTGTATGCGGAGCTACGGGCCGACCCACTTCCGGAATCCTAGACCAGCTAGCCCGGCTAGCCCGGCAGCCGCGGTAGCCCGGCTAGACGCCGGCCCGTCCTCGGCGCCGCGCCAGCATGACCCGGAAGATTCCCGCGCTGGTGGTGTCGGGCTTCCTCGGGTCCGGGAAAACCACCCTCGTCCGCCGGCTCCTGGCGGACGGTCAAGCCGCGGGGTTGCGGGTTGCCGTGATCTCGAACGAGTTCGGGGAGCTGGGGATCGATCAGGCGCTGTTGGGTCGCGCGGGGGAGGCCTACGTCGAACTCGAAGGCGGCTGCGTCTGCTGCCGCCTGTCCGATGAGCTGGTCGACACCCTGGAGATGCTCCACGAGCGCGTGGATCCGGATCGGGTGATCATCGAGACGTCGGGGGTAGCGCTTCCCTTCGACGTGCAACTCAATCTCTGGCGCGACCCGGTGGCCCGCTGGGTGGATGATGACGTCGCCGTGGTGATGGTGAATGCCCAGCAGGTCGCCGAGGCCCGCGACCTCGACGCGGCGGCTGCCCTCGGATGCGGGCATCAGCGCGCCATCAGCGCGTGGGCGGAGCGGCGGGCTGACCGGCGCCAAGGTCGAGCTCGCGCAGGGCGCTGTCGACGCGCGCCCAGACCTCGCGGTGGAGTGCGGCGTTGCGTTCGCGCTCGCTCCGCAGCTCCAGGACGGTCAGGCCGGGGCCGGCGAGGCCCTGCCGGATCGCGGCGTCCCACTGGTCGCGCTCGGGGCGAACGAGGCGGCCGCCGAAGGTCGCGATCGCGCCCTCGAAGTCGAGGCCGTGCGGGGTGCCGAACCAGTGCTCGAACTGCTCGGGGGCGATCTCGCGCTGAGGCAGGAAGTGGCAGATGCCGCCTCCGTCGTTGTTGA
>JACZXC010000431.1 GCA_022571825.1 Myxococcales bacterium
CGAGCGGGTGTTTCACGGCGTTCCCATGGACGACGTCAAGAAGATGCTCCACACCAACTGCAAAGAGCTCTACGCTCTCGACCACATTCCCGAGCGTCTCCCGGGCCGCTAACCACCTAGCTGCAAGCCCAGCCGGGCCTCTCGCTCGCCTTCGGAAGAGGGGGAGCGAAGTCGGCCCAGAGGCTGACTTCCACCCTCGCTGAACGCTGTGGCTGAGACCGCTGCTAGCGCCAGGGCGACCAGGACGCGGTTCGAAGCAGCCGGCTCTGCCAACGATCCCGAAGCTCCAGCGCATCGTGCATCCAGGTCCCGGGCCGCTTGTACTCCGCGGGCACCTCCCTTTCCAGGAGCGGGCGCAGCGCTTCGGGGCGGATGATCTTCTGCCACAGGACGATTTCCCGCCTCCGGTGGCTTCCGAAGGCCGTGCGAAAGCTGGCGTCGACGCTCAGGATCGCGCGACCCCCCTCCTTCGCCTGTTCCATCTCGCGCGCGTAGTGCACCCCGGAGCGCTCGACGTAGGCCTCGAGTCCTCCCTCGTAGGGCCAGACGGTGTCTTCCATGAAGAGGGACAGGTCCGCTGACGCGGGTGCCGTCGGAACCGAGTCGAGGTCTACGTCTTGAAGGGGCGACCAGGGCAGCGGGATCAGGATCTTCGCGGTCACATCGTGGCGAAGACCGTCGATGCGCTGCGCCCACTTCGCGAGGTCACCCTCGTGAATACGCCGGGCCAGACGCTCCCACGCGGCCCCGTCGCGGATCGCCGTGATTGTGACGACGTTGTAGGAAACCCCGGTTCCGTGGGCGTGATGCAGAAAGTACAAGAGGCGCGCGTCGTCGGTCGCCGCGAGGGTCGGCAGCCACTCGTCGCGGAACGCGGCCTCGAACTCGTCCTCCAGGCGTCCGATCACTTCGTGGACTTCGTGGAGAAACAACATGGCGGCACCTCAATTGAGTTCGTCGAGAATTCTGGTGCGGTCGGCGTCGAGCTCCGGCGCGGTTGGGCGGGTGGCGGGATCGTCGACTCCCGATAGCTTGATCGGATTGCCCGCCAGCTCGAGGGTGCCGGCGGCGGGATCGTCGACGGCGACAATCATGTTGCGTGCCGCGATCTGCGGGTCTTTGAGCACCGCGGCGATGTCGTTGACCGGTCCGCAGGGCACGCCGGCGGCCCCGAGATGCTCGAGCCACTCGGCAGTGGTCCGGGTGACCAACGCGGCTTCCAGCAGGCGCTTGAGCTCCGACGCGTTCCGAGTCCGGCGCTCGTTGCTGTCGAAGCGAGGATCGCCCGCGAGCTCGGGGCTCCCGATCGCGTCGCAGAGCGTCGCGAACAACGCGTCGTTTCCCGCGGCGACCACGGCATGGCCGTCCTTGGTTTCGAAGGCTTCGAAGGGCGTGATCGACGGGTGGCGAGAGCCCAGGGGCCCCGGAACCTCGCCGGTTGCGACGTAGCGCGCGATGGCATTTTCCAGTGTCGCCACCTGGGCGTCGAGCATCGCCACGTCCACGTGGCGCCCCTTCCCGCTCTGGCCGCGCTCGAAGAGTGCGGCGACCACCCCGATCGCCGTGAAAAGGCCGGCTGTGATGTCGCCCATCGAGCTTCCCACTCGGGTCGGGGGGTCTCCGGGATGGCCGGTCAGGCTCATGATGCCCCCCATAGCCTGAACCACGATGTCGTAAGCCGGTCGCCCGGAATAGGGTCCCGTCTGCCCAAAGCCCGACGTCGAGGCGAGAACGAGGCGCGGGTACGACCGGTGCAGAGCTTCCCATCCATAGCCCAGCCGCCCCATCACCCCCGGTCGAAAATTCTCGGCGAGGACGTCGGCCCGCTCCAGGAGCTTGTCGAAAACCACCCGGTCGCTCTCATCGCGCAGGTCCAGGGCGATGCTCTGCTTTCCCCGGTTCAGCGACAGGAAGTAGACCGAGCGGTCGGAGACGAAGGGTCCGATGCGGCGGGCGTCGTCGCCGCGACCGGGAATTTCGACCTTGATGACCCGAGCTCCCAGATCCGAGAGCACCAGGGTGCAGAAGGGCCCGGCGAGAATACGCGTCAGGTCGATGACGAGGACGCCGTCGAGGGGGGCGGCCGCCATCGCCGCAATCTCCGATCAGCGTCGCGCCGCTTCGAGGCGCTCTTCCATCGCGGCGAGCTCGTCCCGAAGCTCCCGGGGCAGGCGGTCGCCGAACTGATCGTAGTGGGTCCGGATTCCGGGAATTTCCGCGAGCCAGCCCTCGACGTCGACACCGAGCAGATCCTCGCGGGCGTCGGCCGCGATGTCGAGGTCCGACAGGTCGAGATCCCGTTCCGTGGGCAGGTTCCCGATCGGCGTCTCGACCGCCTTGAGGTTGCCCTCGCAGCGCTCGAATACCCACTTGAGCACGCGGCTGTTCTCGCCGAAGCCCGGCCAGAGAAAATCGCCGCCGGCGCTCTTCCGGAACCAGTTCACGTAGTAGATCTTCGGCAGCTGTGCACCCGCGCGCTGTCCGATCTCGAGCCAGTGCCCCCAATAGTCAGCCATGTTGTATCCGCAGAAGGGCAGCATGGCCATCGGATCCCGGCGCAGTTCGCCGACCTTCCCCGCCGCCGCCGCGGTCTTCTCGCTGCTGATGATGGAGCCCAGGAAGGTGCCGTGCTGCCAGTCGCGCGCTTCGTTGACGAGCGGCACGACCGTTGCGCGACGTCCTCCGAAGAGGATCGCGCTGATGGGTACGCCCTTCGGGTCTTCCCACTCGGGGGCGATCACGGGGCATTGGTTCGCGGGCGTCGTGAAGCGCGCGTTTGGGTGGGCGGACGGCGTTCCGCTTTGCGGTGTCCAGTCGTTTCCGTGCCAGTCCGTCA
>JACZXC010000061.1 GCA_022571825.1 Myxococcales bacterium
GGAAAATAAAAAATGAAATTATTTTGGAAAAAATCAAACTGAAGAGAAAAGGGAGTTGCCTACAAATAATCCTATGATTGATGTAAAAATGGAATCAATAATAACAAAAACTGAAAAAGAAAAAATAAAGGCTAATCAGGCAATAAAGGAGCCTGCCATTGATATCAGGAAAAGGCAGTTTATCAAAGCGGGTATAATAGGGTTGGCTTCTGGTATTGGATTAGCAGCTTTTTCGAAAATAGCTAGTGCACGTTACTTTTTTTCAGATGGGACAAGCCAGAGTGCTGCTGCGCTTGTGAATGTGGTTGATGATACTACGCCTCAGCTTGGTGGGGACTTGGATGCGCAGGATAATGCTATTAACAACATCGGTAACGCCGGTAGTGCCTTTGGTCTCGGTCGCGGCTTCGATACGTACGACCTCGTTCCTCCCGATGACGCGCGGGAGGGAGCGGCAAGCGAGGTGGGCAAGCGGGGTCTGGCCTGGCTCGAGGAGCACCGAGAAGCTCGTTGCTTCCTCTTCCTCAATTATTTCGACGCCCACAGTGACTACCGATCCATGCCTCGCTTCGAGCAGATGATGGGTGTCCGTCGCGGCCGGGTCGATGGTACGACCGCACAGCTCGTCGAGGTCAAGAACGGAACGCTGTCATTCTCGCCTTCGGATGGAGAGGAGCTCGAACGGCTTTACGATGCCGGTGTCCGTCAACTCGATGCAAATCTCGGGACGCTCTTTTCGCGGCTCGAAGAAGGGGGCTGGTTCCGCGACAGCCTGGTGATCGTGACATCCGACCACGGCGAGGCGCTTCACCGGCGCACGGGTCATTGGCCCAACCCGGTGGCCCCCGTCGGTCGCCTGCTGTGGATGGCGGAACACGCTCCGGAAGCCCTGTCCAGGGCATCGGCTCACCTCAGCTTGAGCGACTGGCTCGCGTATCGGCTCTGCGGTGAGATCGCCACCGAGCCGTCCCAGGCCTGCGAGACCCTGCTCTTCGACCTGGAGACCCGCGACTGGGCCTGGGACTGGATCGACCGGCTCGATCTACCCCGCGCGGTGTTCCCCGCGGTTCGCGCGGCCGGTACCCGTCTGGGCGCGATCACGGACCCGGCCGCGACGAGCCTGGGACTGCGTGCGGGTACGCCGGTGGCGGTGGGGGGCGCGGACACGCAGTGCGGGCTCCTGGGCGCCGGCGCGATCCGACCGGGCCAGGTGGGCGTGGTTCTGGGAACGACGGCTCCGCTGCAGCAGGTCCTCGACCGGCCCATCGCCGACCCCGAGGCTCGGCTCTGGGGCGTCCATCACGTCGTCCCCGGCTTGTGGGCCCTCGAGAGCAACGCCGGCGGACTGGGGGAAGCGCTCGAGTGGATCGCCGGCGTTTTGTACGCGGACGTAGACCACCCCGTGCTCCATCTCCTGGCCGAGGCGGCCGAGTCCGAGCCGGGGGCCGCGGGCGTGGTGTCCACCGTGGGCGCCGAAGTCATGAATGCCCGCCAGTTTGGTCTCCCCTTTGGAAACCTGACCCTTTCCCCGATGACGGCTCCCCGGGATCCCCGTCGTCGCCGCCACGTGGCGCGTGCGGTGTGTGAAGGGTTGGCCTTCGCCCTGCGCGCCAACCTCGAGCAGCTGCTGGCCGCCAGTGGCCTCGAAGCTCCCAGCCTTCGCGTGAGCGGCGGCCTGTCGCGCAGCCGGTTCTTTACCCAGCTGCTGAGCGACGTGACGCAACGGCCGGTAGAGGTGGCCGCCGCCGAGAGCAGCGCGCTGGGCGCGGCCATCTGCGGGGGGGTGGGAGCCGGGTTGTTCCGCGATCTCGAGCAAGCCGCGGGCAAGCTCGTCCGCCTGGAGCGGCGACAGACTCCCGACTCGAAACGTGGGCGGGTGTATGAAGAACTCTACACGGGTTGGGACAGCCTGCGCAGAGCCCGGCGCGAGACCGACGCCGCGGCCGCGGGTCTCGTGATTCGCGGACTGGCCGCCGCGTCTCCTTCTGCCGCAGCCTCGAAGGCGTCGACGTTCCGGCCGCGGATCCTGGTCACGGCCGACCTGGATGAGGCCAGCCTCGAGGCCCTCGGCGCGATCGGCGAGGTGCGTTACGAGAGCTATCGAAAAGCCCTACGCATGCTCACGGGACCGACCCTGGTCGAGGCGCTCGAAGGCGTCCATGTCTTCATTACAGAGATCGACGTGGTGGATGCCGCGGCTGTGGTCAAGGCAAACGACCTGCGCGTGATCGGCGTGTGCCGGGGAGATGCCGTCAACGTCGACCTCGAGGCCTGTACCGAGCTGGGAATCCCCGTGCTCAACACCCCCGGACGCAACGCCGACGCCGTCGCCGACCTGACCGTGGCGTTCCTTTTGATGCTCGCCCGCAAGCTCCCCGCCGCAACCGCGTTCCTGAGCCAGCCGGGAGGCGAGGCGGGCGACATGGGCCGGATGGGCCGCGCGTTCAACCAGCTGCGGGGAAACGAGCTGTGGCGCAAGACGGTGGGACTGGTGGGACTGGGAGCGGTGGGGCGCAAAGTGCTCGAGCGCCTGCGTCCCTTCGGTGCCCGCTGCCTCGTCGCCGATCCATTTCTCGAACCCGATTCCGTGCGACGAGCCGGAGCGGAACCCGCCTCCCTGGACGAACTGCTCGCCGAATGCGACTTCGTTTCCCTGCATGCCGCCCTCACGGATTCCTCTCGGAGCCTGATCGGAGCTCGCGAGCTGGCCCTGATGCGACCGGGGAGCCGGCTGGTCAACACCGCACGGGCCGCTCTGGTGGACGAGGACGCGCTGGTAGAGTCGCTGGCCAGCGGACATCTGGGCGGTGCCGCCCTCGACGTCTTCGCGGTCGAGCCGCCGGGGGCCGATCATCCACTCCTGGCCATGCCCAACGTGATCGCAACGCCCCACGTCGGTGGCAACACCGTTGAAGTGGCCGCCCATCAGGGCGCGATCCTCGCGCAGGATCTGCAACGCCTGAGCCGCGGCGAGATGCCGAGGCAGCTGCTAAACCCCGAGGCCCTGGACGCCTTCGACTGGTCCCGGCCGCGCCGGTTGCCCGAGGCCGACGTGGCCGAGCGCCTGGGTCGCGGTCCGGCTCCGGCCGTTTCCGATCTGCAGCGGGATCGAACAGCCCAGGGGCGGCCCCCGTCGAGGTCCGCCGCCTCCCGCCAACCCGCATCGCGCAACGCTTCCACCGCGGAGGAACACGAGATCGTGGAGATACGAGAAAAGATGCGGCGAATCCTGGATGCCTTCGTCGAGGGCATCCTGGACGACGACCGCCTGCGGGCCTTCGCAAAGACCGGGCAGGACGTCACCCTGCACTTCACATTGTCGGATCTCGGGCTCGAGCTCCATTTTGGATTCGACGGCGACGCGGTCTACGGCGCCGTGGAAGCGCCGGTCGGCGCGACCGCGGTGCAGCTCAAGATGAAGGCCGACCTCTTCGACGGCATGTTCACCGGGCGAAGCAACGCCATGCAGGCCGCCATGGACGGCGAGCTCTCGTTCAGCGGCGATACCGCCAAGGCCATGACGCTCACCCACATCCAGCGCGACCTGAATCGGCTCTACCGAAAAGCGCGGGAGACGGTCGGCGACCCGGGCGACCTGGCTTCGATCCCCGATCCCCGCGGCGACGCCTCCCCTCCGCCGAAACCGGCAGCACGGGACGTCCGCCGCGACCTGATCGAGGTCGTCGGCGAGCTGTATTCGGCGCAGCTCATCACCGCGACCGGCGGCAATGTGAGTGTCCGATCCGGTCAGCCCGGGGAAGCCTGGATCACCCCCAGTCAGCTGTTCAAGGGAGACCTGACTCCCGAGATCCTGGTGAGGATCGACATGGACGGCCGCGCCGTCGACGAGGGCGCCCGCTCTCCGTCGAGCGAGTCCCTCATGCACACCGCCGTGTTGAAGGCACGGCCCGAAGTCCAGGCGGTGATCCACTGCCACGCTGCTCACGCCACGATTCTCGCCAATACGGGTCTTCCCTTCCTGCCGATCTCCACCGAAGCGGCCTTCTTCGTCGACATCGGTCGCATCCCCTTCGTGATGCCCGGGACCCAGGAGCTCGCCGATGCCGTGGTCGAGGCGATGGGAGCCGGTTGGGCGGTCCTGATGCAGAACCACGGGCTTCTGGTGGCCGGGCGCTCCCTGCGCCGCGCCGCGGACATGTGTGAAATCATCGAACGAACCGCCCAGGTCATCATCGGCTGCTACTCGGTGGGGAAGGAGCCGCCCACGCTGCCCGACGAGACCGTGAAGATGCTCTCCAAGTACGCCGATCTCATGGCGTAGACCCAGCCTGGCCGGACCGGTCTCAACCGTCAATCCCCGCGGGGACGAGCCCGCCTCGTGGAAACCCAAGCCCACGCCCCGGCAGCACCCGCGGCCAAACCGCCTGCCGACGAAGGCGGGGCCGGGGTCGTCGAGCGCTCGCAGCCTGCCGGCCCTCACGTTGACCCGCGGGTGCGCCAACGTAGTCGGGCCCATCCTCAAAGCCATGCGCAAGCCGGGCGGCGACTTCTCATCACCGCAGGGTCACCGTGATGTGCCCAGGGTGCGAGCTGCGTAAACAGGTTTTCGTTCCCCTTCGGCGCCCTGCGCGGCGGCTCCGCCCGTGATATAGACGAGCCGGTTTTCGCACGGAGTCGGGGATGAGCCGCCTGGGAAGAGGCGCGCTGGTGCTGCTGGCCATTGCCGTTCTCGGCGGCGGCCTTCGCTGGGCCGCCATGCGAACCCTGACACCCCACAGTTGGGTCGGCGACGAGGTCTACTATGTGTGGGTCGCGGCGAATATCGCAAACGACAATGGACACCTCTACGACGGGGCGACCTCCTTGTACTCGGTCGCACTGCGGCCCCCCGCCTATTCCTGGCTGCTGTCCCGGTTTATCGACACGAAGGCGCCGGAGCTGCGATCCAACCTGCAAGACTCAGTAAGACCGCTGCTCCTCTTCCAACTCACCCTGGGCATAATCCTCATTCTCACCACTGCTGCACTCGGTCACGCCCTGTTCGGCCCCCGGGTCGGGCTCCTGGCGGCTCTCGGGGTAGCCGTCTATCCCACCTTGATTGCCCACAGCCACTACTTCTGGTCCGAAACCCTCTTCTCGGTGCTGGTGACCGGGGCACTCACCGGCATCGTCCGCGGCGAGCGCAATCCGAGTCCCTTCCTCGCCGCGGGCACGGGCCTCGTATTTGGCGTCGCGGCCCTCACCCGCGAGATCGCGCTGCCGATCGCCGCCGCCTCGTCGCTGTGGTGGCTGGCGCGCGCGGATCTCCCCGACCGTCGCGCGACCCTGGCGCGCGCCGGCTTGCTTCTGGCCTGCGCAACCCTGGTGGTTCTTCCCTGGACGATTCGCAATCGGAGCGCCCTGGACCGCTGGATTCCCGTGGCGACGATCGGTTGGTTCGCCGCCGCCGAGGGAAACGCGCTCGACCCCGACGACTGGCTGCACTCGGACCGGCGGCGAATGGAATTCAAGAACCTCTATCTCCGCCGCGGCGGCGAGATCGAGCGAATGGACTACGCCAGAAAGCAGACGCTGGCCGCGATCCGCGCAGAGCAACCGACCTGGATCTTCAAGAAGGCGATACGGAATCTCGCGCTGCTGCTGCGCCCGGATTCGGTGCTCTTTCAGAAGTTGAAGGCCCAGTCCTATCGCAACGTGTCGCTCGGGGTCGTCCGATCGCTGATGACCGCAGCGATCCTCTCCTATGTCTTGGTCTTCGTCGCATGTGTGTTGGGCGTCGCCCTGGCCCGCGAGCGGGGAAGGCGTCTGCTGCTTCTCCTGGTTTTCGCGACGGTCGGTGCGGTTCATCTGGTGGCGAACTCGACGGTGCGCTTCCGCATGCCTTGGATGCCCCTGGCGATCGTGTACGCGAGCTATGCGGTCCTGAGCGCGCGGTCCGCTCGGCGGAGTCTCACGAGAACGAGCCTCGCCGCGTCGGCCGCAGTCTGGGTCTTCTTCTTCGGCGTCTGCGTGCCACACTTCCGCCACGAGGCCCAAGAGCTTTGGCTCCACGGGGTGAGTCCGGAATCGGCGAAGGCTCCCACCGCCAGTGGACAACGGGAGCGGACCCGCGCACCCTAGCCGGCCCATGCACGATCACGGCGCAAACCCGCGCTCGCGGTCCGGAGTCGACCAGCGACGGCTCCTCATCGCCCTGGTGCTCGCGGCCACCTACATGCTGGCCGAGATCGCCGGCGGCTGGCTGACGGGATCCCTGGCCTTGCTGGCGGATGCCGGCCACATGTTCTCGGATGTGGTGGCCCTCGCGATGAGCCTGGTGGCCCTTCGGATCGCGCAGCGCCCGGCGACGCCGGCCCGGACCTACGGTTACTACCGCACCGAGATCTTGGCGGCGTTGATCCACGGAGTGCTGCTCGTGTGTGTGTCCGCGGGCATCATCTACGAGGCCACCGAGCGACTCGCAGCCCCCACGGCGGTGCTGGGCGGTCCGATGCTCGCGGTGGCGGCAGGCGGCCTGCTGGTGAATCTGATCGGGCTCAAGATCCTCAGCGAGGGTCGGCACGAGAGTCTCAACGTCCGTGGCGCCTGGCTCCACGTGTTGAGCGACGCGCTGGGTAGTGTCGGCGCCATGATAGCCGGCGCGCTGATCTGGGGATTTGGGTGGGCCTGGGCGGATCCGGCGGCATCCCTGCTGATCGGCGGGCTGATCATCTACTCGTCGTGGTCGTTGATCCGCGAGGCGGTGTCCGTCCTGATGGAAGGGGCTCCCGCGCACATCGACGTCGAGGAGATCCAACGGTCGCTACTTGCGCTGGCCGGGGTCGAGACGGTCCACGACCTCCACGTCTGGACGATTGCCAGCGGCATGATCTCCCTGACGGGCCACGTCGTGATCCAGGAGGGCCAGAGCCCTTCGGAGCTGCTCCGGACGGTTTCCGATCTGGTGGCCGATCGCTTCCAGATCGAGCACGCCACCATCCAGATCGAGCCGATGGGCTTCGACGAGCCCGAGGGAGAGTGCTTCCCGTAGAGTTCGACTTGGGACTTGCTTTGCCGACCTCGCTCGGCTCGTCCCGGCTGCGCGCCCTTCGGGCTTGCTGAACGTCTCCAGATCTTCAACCATCCGCCCGAAGGAGCGGGCGTGCCTCGCAATCGGGTTCTGCGGAAAACCAAGCTGATCGCAACCATCGGTCCGGCCTGCGATTCGCTGGAGACCCTCAAGGCAATGATCCGGGCCGGCATGAACGTGGCACGGCTCAATTTCTCCCACGGCACCCATGCGGAGCACCGCAAGCGGCTGGAGTGCATCCGCCAGGCCGCCCACGAGCTCTCCGCCAATATCGCCACGATGCTCGACACCAAGGGCGTCGAGATCCGGACCGGGCGGCTAGAGGGCGGCGCCACCAACCTCAAAACCGGCGAGGATTTTCTGCTCTATACCGACGACCGCCTGGGCAACGCGCAAGGCGTCGCGATCTCTGTTCCGAGCCTGCCCGAGACGTTGAACGAGGGCTCGGCGATTCTGCTCGACGACGGAGTCATCGAGCTGCGGGTGCGCGGGGTCGAGCCCGACGTGATCCGCTGCGAGATCACACGAGGCGGAAGGCTCGCAGACCGCAGGGGGGTGAACCTGCCCGGCACGGACTTCGAGCGGCGCGCGATGAGCCCAGAGAATCGCCGGGACCTGTGGTTCGCCGTCGAAAACGAAATCGACTACATCGCAGCGTCATTCGTACGCACGGCAGCCGACGTGCTCGAGATTCGAAAGGTGCTGGACGAACACGGCTCGCAGATTCCCGTCATCGCAAAAATTGAAAACTCCGAGGGCGTTCGGAATCTCGACGAGATCGTGTCCGTCGCAAACGGCACCATGGTGGCGCGCGGCGATCTGGGCGTGGAAATACCGCTGCAGGAAGTTCCGATGGTCCAGAAGAAGATCATTCGCACCACCGTGATGAACGGGAAGCCGGTGATCACCGCGACCCAGATGCTCGACTCGATGGAGCGGACCCCCACCCCCACCCGTGCGGAGGTCAGTGACGTGGCCAACGCCATCCTCGACGGAACCTCGGCGGTGATGCTCTCCGGCGAGACTGCGGTAGGGGCGTACCCGGTCGAGGCCGTGCGCACCATGGCCACACTGGCGTTGGAGGCAGAGGGCTCGCTTCGCGAGTACGGCCATCTACAGCACATCCTGTCGGAGCCCGTGAACGTCGTGACCGAGGCCGTGAGCCAGGCTGCCATCACGATGGCAGAACATCTGGAGGCGGCGGCCATCATCACCCTGACCGAGACGGGATTCATCTCGCGCTCGATTTCGAAGCATCGGCCGGATTGTCCGATCCTCGCCATCTCGGCCTGGCCCGAGGTCGTGCGAAAGCTCGCCATGAACTGGGGCGTGACCGCCATGCTGTATCCTGGAGAACGGGAGGACGAGGCCATGATCGGATTCGGCATCCAACGCGGCTGCGAGCTCGGCTACATCCGGAAGGGCGACGTCATCGTGGCAACGGCCGGCACCGGCGGCGAGTCCGGGAGCACCGACACGATCCGAGTCGTGACCGTCGACTAGGCACCCCCAAGGCCGAAGGCCGCGGGAGGCGAAGGGCGGGCCCCTGCAAGGCCGCCGAGCGAAGAACGGGGGGTGCAAGCGCGGCAACGCGAGATGCGCGGGCGGAGCCCGAGCGAAGAGCGGGCGGGCCGGGGTCGGCCCGGACCGGGGCCCGCCAGACCAGGAGGAACCATGGACGAAGTGCGCCTGACGTCACTCGTTCCCGCCGGCGGCTGAGCCCGCAAGCTGGGCGCTGAGGACCTGGGTCAGGTCCTGACGCGAATTGCCCCCTTTGATCACCCCTGGGTCGATCCCGACCTGGGCCCCTGGGAGGATGCCGCACTCGTGCGCCCGGAATCCGGCCCGCTCCTCGCCCTCACCGTCGACTTCATCACGCCAATCGTCGATCAGCCTGAGGCCTTCGGCGCGGTGGCCGCGGCCAACGCGCTGTCCGACATCTACGCCATGGGCGGCGATCCCCAGGTCGCGCTCGCGGTGTGCGGATTTCCCGAGGATCGAATCTCGACCGAGATCCTGGAACGCATCTTCCGCGGCGGTCGCGACAAGGCGGCCGAGGCCGGCTGTGCAATCGTCGGTGGTCACACCGTCCTCGATCCCGAACTCAAGTACGGACTCTGCGTGGTGGGCCGCGTCGACCCGAGAGGCGCGCTCTCCCAGACGCGAGCCCGGGCCGGCGATCGTCTCGTTCTCACCAAGCCGCTCGGGTTCGGCATCGCAGCCCAGGCCATCAAATCGCAGCGCCTCGGACCTGCGGACCTGGAGCGTGTGGTGGCGGCCATGACCGCCCTGAACCGGGGAGCCAAGGACGCGGCCCTGACCGCCGGCGCCCGGGCGGCCACCGACGTCACGGGCTTCGGGCTGCTTGGCCACCTCCACCACCTGCTATTGGGATCGAAGCGTTCCGCGCGCCTATTCGCCGCGTCGGTTCCCGTCTTCGACTTCATTCGGCCGCTGGCTGAAGCGGACCAGATCCCCGCTGGGTCCCGGAAGAACCTCGCCTACGTCGAGCCCCACACCCACTTCGAGCCAGACCTCTCCCCTGCCGAACGCCTGATTCTCGCCGACGCGCAGACCTCGGGCGGACTTCTGATCGCGGTACCTCCCGAAAGCGAGGCCACCTTGTTGAAAGAGCTCAAGCACCACGGCGCATTGGCCCATGCCGTGGTCGGCGAGGTGGTCGACGGTCCAGCGGGCGAGATCGAAGTACTCGGCCGGCTGGGACCCTGACCGGATCGGGTCACCCGGATCCACGCTGCCCAGGCCTTGAGCACCGACTGCCCGGGACTCGGGCAGTCGGGCGCGTCCGGCGCGCCGGCGGTGGATCAGACACCGCGCCGGGTGACCGATCCGCTGGGCCCGCTCTGGCACGCCCCTTGCTTATGGCTTCGACTCGAACCCGCGTTCGGGGGCATCCATGCGACTCATCGAAGCCATCATCAAGCCCTTCAAGCTGGACGATGTGCGGGAAGCGCTCACGTCCATGGGCATCGAGGGCCTGACCGTGACCGAAGCCCGGGGATTCGGTCGTCAGAAGGGGCACACCGAGCTCTATCGCGGTGCGGAGTACGTGGTGGACCTGCTGCCGAAGGTGAAGCTCGAGATCCTGGTGCGCGACGATACCGCCGACGCGGTCGTCGAGGTGATCATCAGCGTCGCCAGATCCGGCCGCATCGGCGACGGCAAGATCTTCGTGACGCCCGTAACCGACGTGATCCGCATCCGCACCGGCGAGCGCGGCGAGGCGGCGCTGTAGCCTCCGCGCTCGAATTTCTCGAAGGCCCCCTCGTACTCGCGTCCGGATCGTGACAGAGTACGGCGATGGCCGCACCCGCGGATCGCTCGCCCGAGGCGCTCGGCTCGGTTTCGGACGAGCGCCTCCCCCTCGGAACCATCCTCACCTACGCGGCGCCGTCCTTTGGCGGCGGATTCATGTTCCTGCTCTTCTTGCTCTACATGATGAAGTTCGCCACAGACGTGCTGCTGATCGCCCCGGCCACCATCGGCGCAATCTTCGGCCTGTCGCGGATCTGGGATGCGGTCTCCGATCCTCTGGTCGGATTTCTGAGCGACCGAACCCGAACGCGCTGGGGTCGCCGGCGTCCCTGGCTGCTCGCCTCCGCCCTGCCCGTCGGCATCTTCTACGTGATGGCCTGGAGTCCGCCCCGGGCGCTCGAGGGCGGCGCTCTGGTCGCCTGGATGGCCGTTGCGATCTTCGGCTGGTTCACCGGCATCACCGTGTTCACGGTTCCCCACGCGTCCCTGGGCGCCGAACTCAGCACGAACTATCTCGAGCGCAATCGCGTGTTTGGGATCCGCCAGATCCATTGGGGACTCGGCTCGATGCTGGCGCCGGT
>JACZXC010000432.1 GCA_022571825.1 Myxococcales bacterium
CGGGTCCGACACAGTGTCTTGAACCGAATTTGATTCAAAGGTCAATCCGGCAGGCGCGGGACGGTGATCTCACAGAGGAAGGACTGGATCGCCGCCACCACCTCGGCCGGGCGCTCGATCTGGACGTGGTGCCCCGCTCCCGGGATTTCGGCAGACCGGGACCGCGGAAGTCCGGCGACCAGGGCGGTCACGCCCTCCGGGGTGAGCAGGGAGCTCGTGGCACCGCGCACCACCAGGGCCGGGCACGCCGCGTTCTCCAGGACGGGTGAGGGCTCTGGCGGAAGGCCGAACCAGCGTGCGTCGAACTTGAATCCGAAACGACCGTCGGCCTCGCGGCGCACCGAGTGTTTTGCGATTTTCCGGCGAAGGGACTCGTCGGTCCCCGGCGCGGGGGGTACGAAGCGATAGCGCGCGATTGCCTCCCGTTCGCTCGGATAGGTGCGCCGAATGGCCAGGGCCAGTCGGGCGCTGCGGCGGGCGCGGGTCGAGGCGCCGCGGGAAACCTCGATCAGCACCAGGGCGCGGGGCCCGACCGCCCCTTTGGCGCCCGCCGCGTGCCGAAGCGCGATATGGCCACCCATCGAGTGACCCACCAGGATGGCGTCGGGCGCGTCGAGGTGATTCAGCAGTGCCGCGAGATCGCACTGGAATCGGCCCGGCTCGACGCGCTCCGGATAGTCCGAGTCGCCGTGGCCCCGGAAGTCCAGAGCCACCGTGTGGAAGTGGTCCGCGAAGAACGGGGTGATGTGGTCCCACCAGTGGGCGTTGGCGCCGCCGCCGTGCAGGAGGACCATCTTCGGATGGTGCTCGTCGCCGAGGTGTATCGCGTGGAGGTTCACCCCCTCGAGCGAGGGCATCGTGAATCGTTCGGATCGCGTGATCACCGGCGGCGAGCCTAACCCAAGTGGGGAAATCGGCCGAAAACTGTCGATTTGGGCCTCCTCGGCCCCGAGCTAGGCGTTTTCGTTTGGAACCCCGTCGAGAAAATGCCTATGATGCGCCGGTCTACATCCATGCCGTAGGGTGCGACATGGGGGGAGATACCGGGTTTGCCCGATGCGGCGCGAGCAGCCGCACTGCACGCGCAACCGGTCACCGGGAGGAAGGGAAGGAATGGCAGCTCGACAGAAGAAGAAGGCGAAGAAGACCGGAGACCTCATCATCTCGAAGTCACGCACGAAGGCCGCGGCCAAGAAGTGCAACGTGGGCGCAGAATTCTACGGGGCCCTCGACAAGGTCGTACGCGGGCTGATTGCCGACGCCGAAGGTCGCGCTCGCGGAAACAAGCGGAAGACCCTCAAAGCCGTCGATCTCTAGATCCGGTTTCTGAGACTCGTCCAAGTCCCGCCGGCCCCAGCGCCGGCGGGACTTTTCTTTGGAGATCCGTGGTTCCGAGTGTTCGGGCTTCCGTTCTGCGTTTAGGCCTCAGTCCGGTTCGTCTTCAGATTCGTTCCGACGCGAAACAGCCGATCCAGACGGACACGGCGCAGCACCTCCACCGGATCGAGTCCATTCTCGGATGCGATGAAGGCGAGCCCATCGCTGATGAAGCGTGCCGCCTTTTCGATGGCCCGCGGTGTCGCCTCGGCGTCACTGAGACTCATTCGATCGGCCACGGCCACCTTGTTGGCCGTGGCGATGAAGGCGTAGAAGCAGGCCTGCCGCTCGCCGTCTTCGAGCTGCGCAATGGTCTGAAACACCAGTGATTCGGCCCCCGCACCCGCCGCTGGAAGGCTGGGAATCCACACCGGCATTTTCCATTCCTGGACGTCGAGGGGGTGCGTGTCTCCTGCGATGGCCGAAAGTTGATCCGGGCGAAGATGTCCATAGATTCCCATCGACTCCTCCCACGGCGGAAATCCCAGGTCTTCGAGCCGACCGGTACGCCAACGAAGGGCCCACTCTTCGTTGTCCGAGTCAAGCTCCCAGATCGTACTTTGCATCATCCGAAAGTAGAACCAGTAGTGGTGGGTGAAGAGCAGATGCAGCATCCGGCTGATCGAGGCGAGATCGTCGCCGTCGTTGCGGGCGCTGAAGTAGAACTGGCCTTCGAGGGTCTGGCTACCCGGGGCGGGTTCCCAGTCGTCGTCGGAGGGCTTGAGTTCGACTTCGATACGTCTGCGCAAGTGGAGGGACAACACCTCCGGATCGACCGCGCGAATCGAGCGCAGAAAGGCCTCGCTTCCGGTCTCACTCAAGGCGTCGAACCACGCCTGGAGACTCTGGTGGTCGGGGGAGCTGCCACTCCATCCATCGAGATCGATACAGGCGACCACCTGCTCGGGGGTCGCGTATTCGAGGATCCAAGGCGCGTCGGCGAGTCCCAGGGCTTTGATCGTGAAGCAGAGTTCAGCTGCGGGAATGCGGGGGATCACCTGCTCAGGGGCGGGCAGAAGGCCCAGCAGCTCGGCGCGCCGCGGGTGCGGTGCCTCGCAGACCAGGGCGACCTGAGCATCCAGGGACAGTTCGCCCATCGCCTGGGTCGCAGCGGGCGGGTCCGCTCGTACCAGCTCGAAGATGCGTCGTATCTGGGGATCGCGCGTTTCGACCATCGGTTGGAAGTTAGCAACCGGTGGGGGTGCGGCCCCGATCCGCCGGAGGAACGCGGGTGGGATCCCACCAACACGGAGATCCACCCGCTGGACTGTGGGTCGTAGGACCTGGCGGGCCCTTCAGTATCCTGGCGAGCGTGATCTCCCTGGATCCGATACGCCGGGCCTTGGCCACACACGATCCCGTCATCCTCCAAGGTGGCGGATCGCGGGGCGCGGCCGTCGCACTGGTGTTGCGCC
>JACZXC010000062.1 GCA_022571825.1 Myxococcales bacterium
GGGCCGCCGTCCGGCGTCTCCGCCAGCGCATCGATGCAGGCGCGCCGCACCTCCGGATGAGGATGGGAGGCCCCACGCACCAGCGGGTCGATGACTCCGCGTTGGGCCAGGGTGGGAATCAGCTCGAAGAGTGAATGCGAAGGGCGCTCGCGGGATTCGGCCAGGAGCTCTTCCCAGAGCTCGGCCAGGCGCGACGCCTCCCAGCCTCCGAGCTCGCCGCCCACATCCGCCAGGTCCAGGCGCCCGGCCCGCAGCTCGGCGACCAGGGTCGCGAGGTACTCCCGGCGGACCCGCGCATTGGCCCCGAGAAACACGAGGGCTGCCGCGCCGCCCGAGAGACAGAGCCAGATCGGTTCGGGTTCGGCCATGGCGATCAACACCAGGCCCGCCGCCGCCATTCCCGCGTTGACCACGATACCCTCGAGGAACGCCCGCACCCGGCCGCGCAGCCGCACGGGGAGGGCATTGAGCACGAGCCCGCGAATCGTGAACGCCATCGAGTTCTCGACGAGCTCCCGGTTCATACGCGCCACCACGCCGGTGGCGATTCCATACTGAAGGCCGAGAGCCCCGAAACTCATCAGCGTCAGTACGGGGTGAATGAGATTGGCGCTGGCTACGCCGAAGCGCCGGATTACCCGCGGCGTGATGACCAGCTCCACGGAGATTTCCAACAGATTCGTGATGGCCAGGTAGATCCCCAGAAAAGTGGCGAGCTGGGTCGTGTCGGGAAAACGACGCGCGAAGATGTCGAGGTAGAGGTACTGGGCCAGGAAGAGAGCGAACACCATCCCGACCGCCGACAACACGAGGGTGCGCCCGAGGGGCGCGGCGTGCAGAAAGTGCACCGCGGCCCGCATGCCTTCGACCGACGTTTCGTCGGATTCCTCCAGCTCCAGGGGACCCCAACGGCCCAGCGAACGCTGGCCCAGAGCCAGCAGCAGCGCAGCCGCGGCGAGCAGAAGGCCCCAGGTCGCCACCAGGACCGTGGGGCTCGTGGCTCGCACGAGGAAGGCTGCGAGAGCGCCCCCCCCTGCGCTTCCGAGGCTCGCACCGATGGCGAAGAGCGGAAACAATCGCTTCGCGGCGAGTGTGTCGAAGTAGTCGCCGGCGAAAGTGAAGAAGTGATTCAGGAAGACGGCCTGAAGCAGGTAGTAGAGGCAGAACAGGGAGAAAATCACAGAGCCGGTCCGGCCCCCCAGGCCCCAGGCGATGGCGAGGAGCAGAACCGCGGCGGCACTCGCCATGCGCAGGAAGAGCCGGTCGTTGCGGGCGCGGCCCACGACGGTGGCATAGACGAGGGTCCCCAGCACGGTGACGATCGAAGCGGCGATGAATACCTGAGGAAGATGGGAGGCGCCGAATCGGGCGAGGAAGAGCGCCTCAGAACCGACGAGGCCCACGGTCTGCGCCATGCTGACCACGGCAAACAGGCCGGCGAAGAAGAGAAACCGCGAGCGCTCGGCGGTGCGTACGTCGGGTACGAGTTTCCAGAAGGACTCGGTCGGCCCGGGCATGAGGTCCGACCTATACCCGCATCGGGTTGCTAGCGGAGCTTCGCCAGGACGTCGTCGGCGAATCGGCGGAGTCCATCGCGCTGGTCGTCGAGGGAATCGGTCGAACCGCCGTACATCAGCCAGGGCATCGTCTGTACGTGGGTCACCCCCACGTCCTCCAGCCGGCGGAAACCATCCACGTCGAACGCGTCGGAGCAGGCGGCGACGATCTCGAGGGGTGCTTCGGCGCGTCCGCACTCGGCGCGATAGCCCCGGATCTTGGCGACGATTTCCCCGAGCTCTTCGGTCGTATGGATGTCCGAAATCCAGCCATCGCCCAGCCGGCCGACGCGTCGCAGCGCCGGTTCCGAAACGCCGCCCACGATGATCGGGATCGGCTCGGCCGGGGCCGGGCTCATTTGCAGCCGATCGAAGTCGTAGAACTCGCCGTGATGCTCCACCATGCCACCGCCCCAGAGCTTGCGCAGGATCTCGATGATCTCGTCGGTACGCTTCCCGCGGTTGCGAAAGCTCTGGTCCAGCAGGTCGAACTCCTCCCGCATCCATCCCACGCCGATGCCGAGATGGACTCGGCCGCCGGACATGATCGCGGCGGTGCCGACGGCCTTGGCGACGACGAGTGGGTGTCGCAGGGGCAGAACGTAGATTCCCGTGTAGAAGTGGATACGCTCGGTGACGGCCGCCATGGCGCCGATCGCCACCCAGGGATCCGGCCACGGCGACGGCGCCTCCCAACGAGGGGCCCCGTCCTTCGAGTAGGGATAGGGACTCTTGATCTTCTCCGGATGCACGAGGTGCTCCGAGACCACGATGCCGTCCCAGCTGCACTCGTCCGCCGCCCGTGCCACCTCGCAGAACGCGGCGGGATCGCTGAAAGCCAGGGACACAATGAACTTCATGGGGATGCTCCTAGCGGGCCACCGAGCCGCCGTCGACGAGCATCGACTCGCCGTTGACGAAGGACGCGCGGTCGGAGCAGAGCCAAACCGCGGCTTCGGCGATCTCCTCGGACTTGCCGAGTCGACCGGCGGGCAGGCTGCTGAGCACCAGCTTCTCGAGGTTCGGGTCGTTCCCGATCGAGGCCCGGAGCATCGGGGTATCGACGGCTCCGGGGCACAGGGCGTTCACGCGGATGCCCGCCTTGATGTTCTCCATGGCGGCGGTCTTGGTGAGGCCGAGAATGCCGTGTTTCGAGGCGCAGTAGTGCGCGAGGCCCGGGGTCGCCACCACGCCGGCTCCAGAGGCCATGTTCACGATCGCGCCGCTCGCCTGCTTCTGCATCACGGGAAGCTCGTATTTCAAGCACAAGAAGATGCCGGTCAGGTTGATAGTGAGGGTGCGGATCCAATCCTCCAGGGCGATATCGTGGAGCGCGCTCGGAGTCGGCGTGATTCCCGCGTTGTTCACTGCGCAGTCTAGGCGTCCGAAAGCCTCGATTGCCGCGGCGATGAGTGCCTCGACCTCGCTCTCGCGGGTCACGTCGGCTCGAACGAAATGGGCCCGTCCACCGCTCTCGGCGATCGCCGCCGCGGTCTTCTCGCCACCGGTGACATCGATGTCCGCCACCACGACCCGGGCGCCCTCCCGGGCGAGGGCATGTGCAGTGGCGTTTCCGATCCCTGAAGCCGCGCCTGTCACGAGGGCCACCTTGCCCTCGACCAGACCCCCCACGATCAGTTCCCTGCCCGCGCCGGCCGGGAGGCGCCACCGGCGACGAAGCTCCGCGTCTGGAGGGAGCCGAGCGCGAAATCGCGGTATCCCCCGCCAAATAGATCGCGGCAGCGAGTCGAGTGGGCCAGCGCGCGTTCACTCGACGTGCGCCTCACCTCCTGGCGGAAGCTGCCGTCTTCGAACAGGCGGTAGTGGGCGAATCCGCCCGGATAATCCTTGGTGCAATTCACCTCGACGAAAGGAACCTCGCCCGACGCGGCATAGCGGCGCACCCGGTTGCGGTGAGTGTGCCCGATCAGGACGCCCTTCACCTGAGGATGGCCCCCGACGATGTCGAAAAATCCGAGGGAGTGCGCCGGCTTGAGTCCGATGCGGTTGGGATAGCGGTGGCTGTGTTCCGGGGGCACGGGCTGGTGATGCATGAACAACAGCGCGGGCGTTCGAGCGTCGATCGAGTCGGCCAGCGTGTCCTCGAGCCATCGTCGGCGCTCCTCGGGAAAGACGCCGTGGTGCTCCCCGGGCTCGACGGTCTCGAGCAGCAGCAGATGCCAGCCGCCGAGTTCGAGGGTCCGCGGCGCCGAAGGCTGACCCAGCAGGGAATATCCGTCCACCTCGATGCCCTGGTTCCGTCCGTAGTAATCGTGATTCCCGAGAAACGCGTGGTGAGGGGCCTTGAATCCGGCGAAGGTGCGGCGCGCTGCTTCGAATTGCTCGGGTCGTCCGCGGTCAGCGATGTCGCCTTTGATGATCGTCAGGTCCACGCCGAGTGCGTTGATGTCGTCGACCGCGTCCTCGTTCATGAACTGCCAATAGGGAACTTCGGTATCCGAGGCGCGAACCCTGGGGAACTCGGATGATTCGCCTTCGTTCTCGAAGCCGTCGTTCAGGACTCCGCCGAACTGCATCTCGCCGAAGTGAAGGTCATTGAGAGTCGCGAAGGATCCCACCTGAGCGGCCTCGGGCCTCGGCAGGGTACGCACCGATTCGGGGAAGTAGCGATCCCGCGGGGTGGGCTCTGCGCCCGCCACCTCGACCTCGACCCGGTACTCGGTCGCCGGCTCGAGGTCCTCGATTCGAACCAGTCGAGTCGCCGCCGGGCTTGCGGAGACGGCCCGCGATTCCCCGTCCAGCAGGATCCGGGCTTCGGCGTCGACGGGCCCGGAACCGTCCTCGAGCCCGAACGCCAGAGTCAGACTGGATTCGGTGAGGCCAAAGATCTCGGGTCGTACGACATGGACGGCCACCGGCCCAGCCTACTCGCGGCGGCGAAAAAAGTCACATGCCCGGCATCTCCAGCAGCTCGATCACGCTGCGGCCGAGTTCGGCGGGGGCCTCGGCGTAGGCGAATGCCACCGTCGGGCCGAATCGTTTGTAGAAGATGGTCTCGAAGCCGGCGGCGGCCAACGCTTCGAGCTTGGGATCGAGATGTTCCGCGCGGAAGCGCACGTGATGCAGGCCCTCGCCGTGGGTGCGCAGATGCTCGGTGTGGGGCGTTTCGCCCTCCAGCACTTCGATGAGCTCGATCTCGATCGGACCCGATTGGGTGATTGCGAGCCTCAGCCGGCAGTCGATTTGCTTTCCGCGATAGGTGACGTCTTTCAGGGACGCTTCGGAAACGCGAAATCGGCCGAACAGGGCCTCGTAGCGGGGAAGGGAGTGCTCCAGGTTCTCGACGGCGTAGGAAATCTGGTCGACGGGTCCCAGGTCGAGGGTCTTCGCGAGATCCGTGGGGGACCGCACTAGGAGGGATCGCGCAACGCCCGGGCGACTTCGATCCAGCGCTCGGGATCGGCCGCGTAGGGGGCGACGAGGCTCACCCGGTCGGCGAACTCGGCATAGCGTTCGCGAATCCTGTCTGCGATCTGATCACGGGGGCCGCAGACGGCCACCGCCTCCAGAATCTCGTCATCGATGAGAGCGGCCATTTCGACCCACTTTCCTCGCTTGGTCAGCTGGTTCAGCTCGGGCTGGAGATCGCCCCAGCCCCGCGAGTCCAGCACGCACCGATAGGCGGGGGTCGAGCCGTAGAAGGCAATCTGGGTTTTCACGGCGGTTCGCGCGCGTTCCTGCTCCTCGTCGTTCTCGCCGCTCACGATCATGACCTGGCACGAGATCTCGAAATTCTCGCGGGAGCGGCCGGATTTCGCGCGTCCCCGATCGAGGGCCGGCAGGGTCGTTTCCCGCAGCGATTCGGCGGTGTGGAAGGGATGGATGAAGAAGCCGTCGGCCACCTCGCCGGCGGCCTCTGTCATCCGGGGGCCGACACCGGCCAGGAAGATCCGCGGGTTCCCGAACGGATTGGTGCCGGGATTGAAAAACGGAGTCATCAAGGTGTGCGTATAGAACTCCCCGCGAAAGTCGAGGCGCCCGCCCTGGTTCCAGCAGTGCCAGATCTCCCGGATCGCCAGTACGAGTTCGCGCATGCGCTCGGCCGGCTTCGACCACGGCATGCTGAAGCGATTCTGGATGTGCGGGCGAATCTGGGAGCCCAAACCCAGAATGAAGCGCCCCCGCGAGAGCTGCTGGAGGTCGTAGCCGATGTTCGCCAGCAGCATCGGGCTGCGGGCGAAGGCGACCGCGATGGCCGTGCAGAGCTCGAGGCGATCCGTGGCCTCGGCTGCCAGCACCAGAGGGAAGAAGGGGTCGTGGGGCCCTTCGAAGCTGAAGGCTCCGTCGTAGCAGCCCAGTCGCTCCAGCTTGCGCGCGGTGTCTCCAACGCTGGCCAGGCTCTGGTCGAGGATCGCGGCGTCGATCTTCATGTAGACTGCGCATCTTAACCGCGCTCGGACGAATAGCGCGAGGGTTTTCAGAGGCGGTGACGGGTAGCCGGAAAGAGTTCGATGTCTGCGTGATCGGTACCGGTGCCGGCGGTGGCGTGATGCTCCAACAGCTCACCGAGGCCGGCTTCGACGTCGTGGCCCTGCAGCGAGGCCCGGAGCTGTCGACGGCGCAGTTCAGCGACGACGAGCTCGACATCATCATCCGAGACCGGCTCTTCGCCGCGGACCAGCTCGAGACCTATCGCCACGACGCCGGACAGAAGGCCGAGCCGGGTCGCTACAACCAGCTGGCCCACGCCGTGGGCGGGAGCATGACGCGCTGGTCGGGGTGGTCCTGGCGCTTCCGGGAGGACGATTTCCGGGTGCTCTCGGCCGAGGGTCCCGTCGCGGGAGCGAGCCTGGCGGACTGGCCCATCGGTTACGAAGAAATGGAGCCCTGGTACGGCCTGGCCGAGCGGGACTTCGGCGTCGCCGGCCGCCGCGGCGCCAATCCCTTTGCGCCGCCGCAAAAGTCCGAGTACCCGAATCCGCTCCATCCGGAACGGCATTCCAGTCTCGTCTTCGAGCGGGGAGCCGAGAAGCTCGGCCATCACCCATTCCCGCTCCCCGTTGCGATCAACCCGCGGCCCTACCGGGGCCGCGCGGCCTGCACCTACGGTGGCACGTGTCAGGGTTTCGGGTGTCCCATCCACGCGAAGGCGAGTTCGCTCTCGGTGTGCCTTCCCCGCGCCCGGGCCACGCGTCGCCTGGACCTCCGACCCCATGCGCGCGTGTTCGAGCTTCCGCTGGGGCCCGACGGAAAGGTACGGGGAGCGCGCTACCTGGATTCGAACGGAGCCGAGCGCGAGATTCGGGCTCGGCATGTCGTGGTCTCTTGCAGTGCAATCGGCTCACCGCATCTGTTGTTGCTCTCGAAATCGGGATCGTTTCCCCAGGGCCTCGCCAACTCGAGCGGGCTCGTCGGCCGAAACCTCATGCTTCACCACCACGCCGCGATCCGGTTCCTCCTGGAGGAGCCCGCCCTGGGTGTGACCGGCATCGAGGCCACCCGGGCGATCGACGATTTCCACCCCAGCAATCCCGAGCGCGGCTTCATCCGCGGAGGTGTCATCGCCGAGGTGAGTTCCTTCACCCGCCAGCCCATCGTCTACGCGATGAGCGGTCTGGGCGATCCGGGCCTGTCCGCCCGGCGCTGGGGCTCGGAGCTCAAGCGCTTCCTCCGCGAATTCCCGCGGGCGATCACGATCGGAAGCATTCTCGAGGATCTTCCCATGGAGGAGAATCGCATCGACCTCGATCCCGACATCCGCGACTCCGACGGCCTCCCCGCCCCGCGCCTCACCCATCGGCAGCATCCCAACGACATCGCCATGAACCGCTGGTACGCGGCGCGGCTCCCCGAGATTGCCGACGCCTGCGACGCCAGCGAAAAGTGGCTGATGCAGCTACCCGGGACGACCCGCATCGACGAGCAGACCGCGATGAAGGGAAGCGCCCATGTTCACGGCACCTGTCGGATGGGGTCGGACCCGTCGCGGTCGGTCCTGGACCGCTGGTGTCGTGCCCACGACGTACCGAATCTGTGGGTCGTCGACGGAAGCGGATTCCCGAGCTCGGGCGGCTACAACCCGACCCTCACGATCCTCGCCAATGCCTACCGCGTGGCGGACCACTTCGTGACCGAAGCGCACAAGGGGAATCTCTGATCGCGCCTCGACGCCGCGGTCCGCCTCAGCGGATCGCGAAGAATCAGCGGATCTCGGAGAGATAGTCGGGGAGCTTCGCGGCGTCCATGAAGGTCCGCCAGTCGAGCGCCCCGGCTTTCATCACGCGCTTCTCCCAGGACGCGAGGCGTGCTCGGAAGCCGATAGGATCGGCACTGTCGTGCTTCAGGCGCTTCACGTTCATGGCGACCACATGGGTGCCCTCGAGCTCATCCTCGGCGAAATCTCGTGAGGTTCCCTTGGGCAGATCCTCCTCCATGTCGCTGAAGATGAGCAACACTCTACTTCCGCTGCCGATCTCGCCCAGGTACTCGGAGGCCAGCATGATGGCCCCGGGAATGTCCGTGTGGCTGGAGCCGCCCTTCTCTGACGCGAACTTGTCGAGCTGTCGCGCGAGCGCGAGCTTCTGAGCGTTGGCGTAGGAGGGGCGGTTATCGAGGGTGAGCAGGGCTTCGACGTTATCCTTGTCGTAGCTCTCGCTGTCGATGCGGATCACGATCAGCGTATCGCCCGGAACCATGTTGGGAAGGACCTCGCGCTTGATGACCCTCACCGTCTCGGCCTTCTGATCCGCGTAGGTGCCCGAGGTGTCGATCAAGATACCAATCGCCTGGTCATAGCGTCGATCGGAGCTGCAGCCCAGCGCGATGGCGATCAGGGCGAGAACCAGAAGCGCCTGCCATGCCCGCTTCACTGGGCCACCTCGGCGTCGTTCAGGCGCCGTTCTTCCGTTTCATAGTCGGAGTTGTCGGATCTCCGCAGCATGCGCTCGATTCGGAGCGGGATCGCGACGTAGACGTCATAGATGCTCGGGAGCAGCGTTGTGAGGTAGCCCGCGGCGTGGGCCAGAATCACCATCGTGTACCCCAGAATGTTGAGAGTCAGGATGCCCAACTGGGCGACCACGTGGCGCCCGCTGTCCAGGAACATCTCCAGGGGAATCGCGACCATCGCCAGGATCCATGGCAGCACGAAGCCGAGCACCGCCTGGCCGATCACGGGGATCGAAGAATGGGTGGGGCGTCCTATCACCTCGCCGTCAGGGCCGGCGAGAGCGAGCTTGAGGGTGGCGTCGGCCTCGACGATCTGCTCGCGAAGGATGGCGAGAGAACTCTCCACCGACGCCAGGAAGAAGAGCCCCGCCAGGGAAATTCCCAGGATGATTCGCCGGCGCGAGTGGGAAACGCTCCCGAGCTTTGGAAAGAGATCGGTGATTCCCAACATATCCATCAGGAAGATTCCGACCGCAGCCTCCATCAGTACGATGACCAGGGCGGACACCATGGAGACGGGGAAACCGCCGATGCGCGAGCCGGCAGGCACGAGCTCCGACATTGGAAGGGCGATCAACTGAAAATTGATATAGGCACCGCCCATGGCGACGACCAGCACCAGCACGGAGATGAAGAAGGGCTTGAACGCCGAGTAGGACGCTACACGGAGTTCCGATTCCCGCTCCTTCACGACCGCGGCGTATTCATCGATGTATCGGTCGATCTTCGTGGTCGTCTCGAGGGTCCGCGCCACCGACTGTTGCATTCGACTCATCAGGGTCCGGACCGTTTTCCAGTCGGGCCGCATGCTGTTCAGGATCTTGTGACGCTTGGCCGTATCGTCCCGATAGATCTTGAGGGCTTTCTTCTCGGAATCGCGCATCGACGCCTGGATGCCCTCGAGCACCTTGTTCACGTTGGAGTCCATGGAGGTCGGAATTGCCGCCACGGTCTCGACGGCGCCGGACCAGCCCGGGACCTCTGGCGGTGAGTCGCCGCAGCTCTGATAGTCCGCGCTCAGGTGCTCGAGCAGGTCATCGAGCTTGCGATGCATTCCCGAGTACTGTCCCACCTTCTGGGAGAAGCTCATGTCGACACGGCCGAGCTCGCGTTCGAGCTTGCCGTGAAGCTCCAGCTCACCAGCCGCCAAGAGCGCCTCGCGGCTGTGCTTCTTCAGCTGCTCTGCGGTGGACGCACACCAGTGCGCGATGGACTGAAAGCCCGTCTCGAGATTTTTGCCGAGGCCGCGGAGCAGCTTGAGCATCGGGTCTCTGGCTGCCCAGAGGAACAACATGCTCACCAGGAAGACAACGAATAGCGACAGGGCCGGATTGTCGGGCCAGAGATAGATCGATTGCATGACGCACACACTCCCGAGAGCTGAAGACGTGGTTCGGTAACGAAGCGTCGTCGGATCCCCGGGATCCAAGAAGTGTGCGCCATATCACGGAAGATCAGGCGCAATCCACACGCAGGTCGGGCGCAGCCGCGGCCGGAACCCGCCGATCCGCATGGGCTTCGGGGCGAGGCGAGGCCCGGCCGACTATTCGCAGGAGGATTGCATCGATCCACCGATCGGGCAGGACGCGGGCCAGAAACCGCGGAGTCAATCGGCCTCGAGGCGGCCGAGGATCTTCACCGCCCCCGTTTCTCTCAGCTTTTCGGCGACGATCTCGGCGATCAGCCGATTTCCGGCGCTGTTCATGTGGTTGGCGGCGAATTCATCCCTGCCCAGAACCGCGGTGTAGAGACGGGGCAGTGCGGAATCGTCGTTCGCGATCGCCTTCCTTAGGTAGGGCTCCACGATCAAGACATCGATTCCGAGCTGGTCTGCCCGCGACAGCGCCGGCCGTACGGCGCGATCGACGAGACCCGGTTGCCACTGCAGCATCAGCAGGATCGTGAGGTCACGTCCCGTGCGAAGCTTCGCCATCCGGTCGACGAGAAGCCGCGCCACTTCCGGCCCACGTCCGTGGGCTTTGCGCACGCCGCCGATCCGCCAGGCCGTCGGGTCGAGGTTGCGCAGCAAAACGTCGGCGAGGTGGCTGAACCGCGAGAGTCGACCGAGTACGGACCGGGGAGGCGGCGCGGACTCGGGGTCGGGAACCGGGACGTTTCTCAGCTCGAGGGACCCCCGGACGATCTCGAAGTAGGGCTTCCACGCGTAGCGGTAGGGATACTCGCAGCGGATCACGTCGTCGGGAATGAGGCTCACGATGAGGACGCGCGCGGGAAATCGCTCGAGCAGCCGTTCGGCGCGCAACACGATCTGGTCGAA
>JACZXC010000433.1 GCA_022571825.1 Myxococcales bacterium
GCGTATCATCCGGGCCCTGGAGATCAGCCACCGCGCCGGCATCCCCGCCTCGTCGGTGCGCCGCGAGCACCACTTCGGCGATCGTCCCTATGCCTCGCTGCACCTCGTGATCGATCCCGGTCGCGAGACTCTCGACGCGCGCATCGACGCCCGCTGCCACGGCATGATCGAGTCGGGACTCTTGCAGGAGGTCCGCGACCTGCGCGAACGGGGTTTCGGCGCCGAGCTGCGTTCGATGCAGGCCATCGGCTACCGGCACCTGGGCCCGGTGGTCGATGGCAGGGATACCCTGGCGAATGCCTTAGCGGCCATGCGCCGAGACACCCGCCGCTTCGCGCGGCGCCAGCGCACCTGGCTGCGCGCCGTGCCCGAAGCCGTTTGGATCGATCCCGGAGATCGGGAACAGATCTTCGAGCGGGTGGGTGGGTTCCTGGGGGCGCCGAGTCAGTCGACTCAGTCGACTCAGTCGACTCAGGGATCGACGTAGTTGATCCCGAATTTCAGATACAGGAACGGGAACTCGATGTCGACGATCCCGTCCTGACGCTCGGCAAGGGCGTAGATGGGCCTGATGTCGGCCTCGAAGGGGAGCAGGAAAAGGCCCGGGATGAACTCGAGGGCGCCCGAGAGCAGGCGGAAGGCGCCGGCGAAGGTCTGCTGTCCGACGTTCCAGCCGAGTCCGGGCAGGAAATACGCGACGCGAACCCCCGTGGTGTCATCGATCTCCCTCACGTTCACGAAGACCGACCGCATGCCCACATACGGCCCGAAAAGGATATCGAGGGGCGCCATCAGCAGGTTGCTGACCGAGCGCTTGAGCGTCTCGGGACTGGCGGCCGCCGGGCTGGCAACCCACAGGGTCAGAATCAGTGCGGCAGCAAAGCTCCCGATTCCGCGTCGGCACGAAAACACGATCGATCCTCCCCACACGCTCCCGGGGCGGCACGGGCCTCTCTGGCCGTCGCGCGCCCGAAGCCACCCTACGGGCCCACCGCGGCCCCTGTCAAGCAACGGCTCCGGCGAGCCCTTTGCGCATCCGTTGCATGTTGCCGGGGCGGGTGCGCGCGATACTCTGCGGCGCGGAAGGCCATTCTCTGCCCGGGGAAAGGCCAATCTGCAGAGTTGCAGAGTGGATGGCGCCATGGACGGGTCCTCCCGGGAAGGGGAGGGGCCCCGGTCTCGATTCCATGTCACTGGATTCCAAGCTTCCGATCGTCGCGATTGTCGGTCGGCCCAACGTCGGCAAGTCGACCCTCTTCAACCGCTACGCCGGACACCGTCGGGCCCTGGTCGAAGACACTCCCGGGATCACCCGCGATCGCATCGCGGAGGAAACGGAGGTTGGGAATCGGCGGGTCCTGATCGTCGACAGCGCGGGCCTCGACCCGGACGCCGAGGAAGGACTGCCGACGGCGATCCAGGCCCAGGCCCGGGCGGCGGTGGCGGACGCCGATGCGATTCTGTTCCTCGTGGACGGACAAGCCGGTGTGGTCCCCGACGACGAAATCCTGGCACGGACCCTCCACCGAACCGCCAAGCCCCTGGTGGTGGCGGTGAACAAGATCGACGTTCCGGGCCATGAGAGCCGCGTCGCCGAGTTTCACCGACTCGGCTTCGAGCGGGTGCGAGGCGTTTCGGCCGAGCACGGGCGGGGCGCCTGGGACGCGTTGGAAGAGCTGGTTGCCGAGCTTCCGGAACCCGACGGCCCGGAAATCGGCGCGGCGGAGGGAACCCGGATCGCGATCGTCGGACGCCCCAACGTGGGCAAGAGCTCCCTGGTCAACCGGCTGGTTGGCGAAGACCGGGTGGTCGTGTCGGAGGTGCCCGGAACCACCCGCGACTGCACCGACACCCGGATCGAGTGCGACGGCGAGCTCTTCACTCTCGTCGATACCGCGGGGCTTCGCCGCCCGGGTCGGCGAACGCGAGTTGCCGAACGCGCCAGCGCGCTGATGACCGTTCGCTCCCTCGCCCGCGCAGATGTCGCCCTGGTTCTGATCGATGCGGAGGAGGGCTTCACCGATCAGGACGCCCGCATCGCGAGCCTGGCCCGTGAACGCGGCTGTGCCGCGGCGCTGCTGGCCAACAAGTGGGATCGGATCGAGGGCGACGGCGGGAGTCGGGGCGCGTCCCTCCGCGAAGCGGTCCGTCACGGTCTGCGATTCATGCCCGACGCACCCATGCTGGCGATCTCTGCCAAAACGGGAGCCGCCTGCCAGCGCATCTTCCCGCTGGTCCGAAAGCTCGTGGCCGCGAGTGATCTTCAAATCGGAACCGCGGCGCTCAACCGCTGGCTCCGCGACGCCGTGGCGCGGCATGAGCCGGCCATGGCCCAGCGGGGCACTCGCCGCCGGCCCCTCAAGTTCTTCTACGCCACCCAGGTGTCCACGGTCCCACCGACCATCATTTTGTTCGTCAACGGTCCGGAGCTGGTCACACGAAACTATGAGCGGTTTTTGATCAATCGCTTCCGGGAGGTATTGCCGTTCCCGGAAATCCCGATACGATTGGTCTTTAGAGCCAGGCGTGGACAGACGCCGATCGCGTAGGCGGCTTCACCCGGCCCAGGTATCTGTCGCCACGAGGCGGAGCAAAGGCCATGAGTATCGAGGTCCACTGCCCACAGTGCCAGAAACTGATCAAGGCGCCGGACGGGGCGGGCGGAAAACGTGGCAAGTGTCCCTTCTGCAAAGCCTCCGTCTACATCCCCGAACCGGTCGACGACCTCGAACCCATACCGATCAAGCCCGTCGATAAGGAAGAGGAAGATCTCGCCGCAGAACTTCGGG
>JACZXC010000434.1 GCA_022571825.1 Myxococcales bacterium
CGGATACTTCGTGGCTCGCGAGGTTCCGGATCGGCCGGAAGTCTGGGTCGACTACAACCGGGTGCCACCGGAGCACCCGGCGGAGTGGCCCGAGATCCGCAGCAACGAGCGGGGACTCGGGCGATTCGTCTATGGCACCATGGTGGATACGCTGCGACGCGTGTCGGAACACGTCACGATCGGCTCCGCGGCGCGAAAGGGAAGGGACCTGGGCAGCTGGTTCATCCTGTGTCGGGAGCATTGAGCTGCGCGTCCAAGATCTCTTCGATCTCTCCGGAAAGAGCGCCCTGGTCACCGGCGGCGGTCGGGGCATCGGCCGCCACATCGCCTTGGGCCTGGCCGAGGCGGGCGCCGACGTCGTCGTAGCATCGCGCAAGATCGCCAACTGCGAAGAGACGGTACGGCAGATCGAGAAGCTGGGACGGCGTGGGATCGCGATTCGCACCGATCTATCCCAGCGCGAAGAGGTCGATGCCCTGGCCGATCGCACGATCGCCGCGGTCGGACGGCTGAGCATCCTGGTCAACAACGCCGCGCGGATCTGGGGAGCGCCGACACTCGAGTATCCAATGGAGGCCTGGGACCGAGTTTTCGACGTGAATGTGCGCGGATTGTGGCAGCTCTCTCAGAAGGTCGCCCGGCACATGAAGGACGCGGGGGGTGGCAACATCATTCACGTCTCCTCGATTTCCGCCTTTCGCGGCCGCGAGGAGGAGGCCGAACCCGCCATCGCCTACAACGCCAGCAAGGGCGCCGTGAATACGCTGACGAAGGACATGGCGGTGAAGCTGGCTCCTCTCGGCATTCGCGTGAACTCGATTGCACCGGGTCCCTTCTGGACCAACATGATGGATCACGTGCGGCACGACGAGGAGAAGCTCCGCGAGTTCTACCAGCAGGTTCCGTTGCGGCGTGCGGGTCTCGAGGACGATATCAAGGGCGTGGTGGTGTTTCTCGCCAGCGAGGCCAGCGCCTTCGTCACCGGGCACACCCTCGTCGTCGACGGCGGCACCCGAGCGCGTTGAGCGGGCCCGACGGGGTCAGCCCCCGGCGCGTTTCACCGTGTAGCCGCGGCATTCGAGTTCGGCGACCAGCAGGTTTCGATGATCCCCCTGGATCTCGATCACGCCGTCTTTGGCGGAGCCGCCGGTGCCGCAGCGCCGTCTGAGTTCGGTCGCGAGGGTGTGGAGTTCAGCTCGCGGAAGCGCGAGCCCCGAGATGGTGATGACCGTCTTTCCGCGGCGTCCCTTGACCTCCCGACGAACCCGGACGACTCCATCGCCGCGTTCCACCCGCGGGTGTTTCGTGCACGTACACCGCGGAACGGGGCGTCCGCAGGCGGAACAAACCGGTCCGCTGGTGTAGACCAGCGGGTCGCCCCGGCGTTTCACAGGGGCCGCGGGCTCCCGCCCGGATCCTCTCTGTCGTGCTCTCACCCCATCGTCGCCGGTCCCGTTCTCGGTTTTTGTCGGTGCAAGGTCGACACTCGGCGCATCGATGGATACTGTAGCGCGCCGTGCTCAGCCGCCGCTGCATTCGAATCCGTCTCCGGCCGTGGGTGGGTGCCGGCGGCTTCCTGCTTCTGGGTGTGAGTGTGGGTCTGGGCGCCCCGTCGTTGTCGATCGCGGCCTTCGACGATCCCGCGGCTCGCGCGACGACCACTCGCCTCGGCAACGGCCTCACGGTCGTCACCCTCGAGGACCACACCACCCCGGTCGTATCCTTCCAGATGTGGGTGCAGGTGGGCTCCAAGGACGAAGGTCGCTACTCGGGCCTGGCGCACCTGTTCGAACACATGATGTTCAAAGGGTCGAAGCACATCGCGCCCGAACAGCACGCTCGCCTGATCCAGGCCCGTGGCGGGCGAGTCAACGCCTGGACCAGCCGCGATTTCACCGGCTACTTCGAGGATGTCAGCTCCGAGACGTTGCCTCTGGTGATCGAGCTGGAAGCCGAGCGGGTCGCCCACCTCGACATTAATCAAGAGACCTTGGCCGGCGAACGCGAGGTGGTACTCGAGGAGCGGGGGATGCGCATCGACGACAATCCGCGCGGGCTGGCCAACCAGGCTCTGTTCGCGCTGGCGTTTCGGGCCCACCCGTATCGGCGGCCCATCATCGGCTGGCGCAGCGATGTCGAAACGGTGACGGTCGAGGTCTGCCGCCGGTTCTTTCGACGCTACTACGCCCCGAACAACATGGTTCTGGCCATCGCCGGCGACTTCGATAGCGATGAGGCCCTGGCCCGCATTCGCCGGACCTTCGGAAGGTTGAATCGTGTCGCGGAGATCCCGCGCAATCCCACCGTCGAGCCCCCCCAGCGGGGCGAGCGGAGAAGCACCGTCCGCTTCGACGTTCGCAGCCCGATCCTGGCCGCGGCTTGGCACGCGCCGGCGGCCGGTCATCCCGACGCGGACGCCCTCGACGTGGCCGCACAGATCCTCTCGAGCGGACGATCGAGTCGGCTCTACCGGTCGCTGGTCTACGAAGCTCAGCAGGCGCTCTACGCTCACGGGGGCTACATGGAACTCGCCGAGGCGGGGCTCTTTCTCGCTTTCGCCGGAGTCCGGCCGGACGCCGATATCGATACCGTCGAGCGGCTCCTGTTCGCGGAGATCGCGCGGATGCGCGAGGAGCCCGCAGCCGACGCCGAGATCGAGAAGGCAAAGCGCCAACTCGAAGTTTCTATGGTGAATGGGATGGGCACGAGCCACGCCTTGGCCGCGCGCCTGGCCCGGGATATGGTGACCTTCGGGCGCATCCGGCTCCTCGAAGAGCGCCTGG
>JACZXC010000435.1 GCA_022571825.1 Myxococcales bacterium
CATCTCCCGGTCCTTGACGCTACTCACCCCCCCCCCCGTGTGGATCCGTCCCCGATCTTTCAGGTGCACGAGCAGCGGCCCCGAACCCAGGATTACCGCCGCGAGAGCCCATGCGATCCGGCGCCGCAGAGGCCGGCCCGCTCCGCCCATCGAAGCGAGCGCCGTCCCCAGGACCAGGCAAGGTCCGACCGCGGCGATCGCGACGTAGTTCGTAAGGGCACGGCTCGGAGCCAGGAGCAACGGCGCGATGGCGATGAAGAACCAGCCGATCCCCAGGCCGAGAATCCCGGGCCGCGAGGTTCGACGTCGCGCGCCGCGCACGCCGATCGCGGCCCAACCCGCGAGACCCGCATAGCTCGACACCACCACCGCCGTGAAGAGTCCGGTTGCGGCGACCAGCTCCCGAACCCCGATGACCGACCAGACCGCATAGGCCGGCCAGATCAGAAATGAGTCGAAGCCCGGGTGCCAAGCGAAGAGCGCCTCGCCGAAGGCTTGGTCGAAGCGCGCGCGGGTGAGCTGAATCGCGGTCAGGGGCATCCCGTGGGCGAGAAACGGCACCGTCGCCCGAAGCAGCCCGCCGAAACTGTGGGTCGAGCCTCGGGTGCGCGACGGGATTCCTCGGAGGTACACCCACACCAGCGGGTAGAGTCCCACCAATGCGATCACCGTCTCCTTCGTCACCAGCGCCAGTCCGAACAGGACCACCGCGAGCGCGCGATCCCGGGCCCTCCCGCGGTTCAGCCACCGGACGAACGCCGCAACCGACGCCAGCCCCAGCAATGCGCTGCCGATGTCGGAGAAGCCGCTGGCCCACACGAGGGATGGATACGAGAAGTCTCTCGACACGTAGATGAGGGCGGCCAAGGCCGCCGCCGGGACCGAGAGGTGGAGCTGAAGCGCCAGGTAAAACAGCAGAATCCCCGTCAGCGCGAGGCACGACAGAAGCGCGAAGTGATAGCCGACGGGGTTCAGGCCCGACGTGCGATCCAGCATGGCGAAGAAGAACGGGTCGGCCAGCGGGCGGTAGTGGTGATCCATGACGCCCTCGCGGACGAGGTAGCCGAGCAGCGTGGGCCAGTCCGCGCCGACATGGGCTTCGAGATACAGGAAATCGTCTTCGGCATAGGGCTCGTCCCAGGTGGGGAACCAGGTGATCGCGACCGCAGCCGCGATGATCAGGACGATCCGTCGATGCGGGGGAGGCTCCATCCTCGGCTCAGAAGCTGAGTCCGAAGCCCGCGGTTACCTCGACGCCGTCGCTCGAGAAACCGACGTCGACGCGGAACGGAGCGGTCCGTTCCAGGGTCACCCGCGCACCGACGCCGGCACTCGCGTGCACCCGGGCCCCCATCAGGTCACCCCAATCATCCTCCACCGAGCCCACGTCGCCAAACAGAGCCAGCCCCACCCGCTCGACCCGCAGGGTCCGGGTGAAGGGAATCGGAAATCCCCGGGGCAGGACCCAGAATCGGTACTCCGCCGACGCGTGCCACATTGCGCGATCGCGAAAGCGCCCGGCAATGAAGCCGCGCAGGGTCCGGGAGCCGCCCAGGGTCGGGAGCGAAAAGAACGGAAGATCACCGACGGTCACCTGTGTCTGTAGATGAACGGCGATGGTATCGGTGGGCGGATGCTCCTCATCGGAATCGCCGCCGTCGTGAAGCATCGGGGGAACCGGGAGCACCTTGCTTCCGAAGAGCGAGAAGATGGCGCCCACGTCCCAGCCGCTCTGGAGCAGCGCGGTATCCAGATTGGCTCCGACGTCGAAGCCTCGATAGGGAAGGATCTGGCTATCCCGGGTGTCGTAGCGGAGCTCCAGCTCGAGCCAGCCGAGGGAGTGCGCCCGCGCCTGGGCGAAGGTGAAGGAGTAGGCATCCCGGGTATCGGGTCTGCCGCGCACCTTGCCGCTTCCGAGGGAGTGCCACTCGCCCCGGCCGCTCAGGCTCATCACCCCGTCGTCACCGGGATTCGGAAACGCGCGCTGCCCGCCGAAACTCGCAAAGGCGGTCTCGTCTCGGTAGCTGCTCTCGTCTCGTTTCTTCGAATCGGCGCCGAAGCCGAAGAAGCGACGGGTCAGTGACTTTTCGTAGCCCAGGGTGGACCGGAGAAAGCTGCGTTCTTCCTGGAAGATCCCGCCACCCGGGGCATCGTGGTGGTGCAGCCAGCGGCGCCAGACGGCGGTATAGGCCTGCTGGCCCCTGGTCGTATAGGAGAAAAAGGCCCCCGCAAACTCCCGTCGCCGCTGTTGGCGAAAGTCGATGTCGGTGATCGCCAGCCCGCCGCCGAATCCAACATCGCCATCGCGAAAGAAAAAAGGCGCGATGAAGCTCGACACCAGGAAGCGCTGCAAAAGATGGCCGGGCTTGATGCGCCCTTCGGGAATGTAACGCCAGCGATCCGGGTTCGTGAGGCCCGCGGGCTTCTCCACCTTCGGGATGCGCCCGTCGTGATCGATCCCCCGCCACGGGTCGAATTCCTCCTCAGCCTCCTCCGCCTGCGCCGGCGCGGCCAGGCCCGCCAACAGCGCGAGAGTCGCCGCGAAACCCGCCCGCCGCCGCGCGTGCCCACCAGTTCGGCCGAGAAGGCTTGATCCCCTGGCAGAGACCTCGGTGCTCGTCCCTCTGCTCCTCCGGAAGGGAGTGACGAGTGCGGTGGGAACCGCGATGGCACGAAACCTGCGAGGCGCGAGAAGGTCCACTGCCGCCCTTTCTCACCCCGCGCGCAGCGCGTCGACCGCCTCGGGGCAGGCGGTGGTCATGG
>JACZXC010000063.1 GCA_022571825.1 Myxococcales bacterium
ACGTCGCGATCCAGGCCGCCGGTGGCCAGTTCCACGCGCCACGACCCGTCGTCCTCCCTCAGCACCGCGCAGCGCGTCCCCCCGAGCAGCCGTATCTCCGTGCCGTCGGCCAGCTCCAGTACCGCACCGGCGCCACGGGGGACGCGAATCCACTCGCCGAGGTGAAGCGGGCCCTCACCGCCCCCCCCGAGCTCGGTGCGCTCGCGATCCGACCCGATGGAGATGATCCCTTGCCACTTGACCTGGGCGATGGTCTCGACGTCGGAGCCGGACGGGAGCCCCGTGATCAGGGCCACGGCGACCAGCAGCAGCACGCTGGCCGCGACCAGCGGCCAGCGCAGGGCACGCAGGACGCCGCGCCGATCGGGAGTGCGGGGCACCAGTAGCCGATCCTCGGCCAGCTGGTCGTGCAGCAGGTCGTCCATGGTGCTGGAGATGCTCAGGAACTCCGCGTCGAGGAGCTGCTGCTGGCGCGCGGCGGCCTCGTGGCTCTGACGACACTCGACGCACTCGTCGAGGTGCAGCTCCAGGTGTTTCTCGAGCTCGCCGGAGAGCTCGCCGTCCAGGGACAGGTAGATCCAGTGCTCGACGAGCGAACAATTGGCTCGGGGTGTCACGATCCTCCACCCATCGCGGGTCTGCGTCCACGTCCATTGTCGGGGGACTCCCGACCTCGATCCAGCTTCGTGCGCGCGGGAGGCGCCCGTCCAGGAGTCCCGGGGCGCCGACCTCGCCGGGCGCCACCGTTGCCCCCGTGGCCCTTCCCTTTCGCTGCACTGTCGCGAATGCCCGCGCCCTCCCAGCTGACTGCACCCTCCTCGAGGGGGTCGCCGCGGACCGCGCACGGCGCGTCCTCGGGCGCGATCGCCCTGGACCCGACAGAGTTCCGGGCTTTCCACCATCTGGCCCGCTATTACGGTCGCGTTGGCCGTACGCCCGAGATGATCCAGACTTATGAGAGGGCGATCACGACCGTGCCCGATGAGGGCCGCCTGCACTTCTTTCTGGGTCTTCTCTACGAGGCCGAAAACCAGCGCGATCGCGCCATCGAACGCTATGAGAAGGCGATTCGTCTCAGCCCGGAGCTCGCCGAGGCAAAGAACAATCTGGCGGCCCTTCTGGCCGATTCCGGAGAGAATCTCGACCAGGCCCTCGACCTGGCCCAGGAGGCCAAGGCCCAGATGCCCGAGAGTCCGCACGCGGCGGATACCTTGGGATGGGTTCTCTACAAGCGCGGCATTGCGTCAGCAGCCATCAGCTATCTGAAGGAGTCCGAGGCCGGACACGATCTCACGAGCGCCGACATTGGCATCGCCCGATTCCACCTGGCGAAGGCGTACGAGGTGGCCGGCGATCCAGAAAACGCGCGCGCTGCACTGGAGCGCGCCCTCGACGGTCTGGAAGAGCGAAAGCAGAGCCTCAAGGCTCAGGGAGCCGCCGAGGAGGCCGATCCGGAGTGGGCCGCTGAGGCGCGGACGATTCTCGCCACGGTCAAGGGCTGAGGGCCGGCCGCCGCCCCATTTCTCTCCCGATTCCCTCCCGAACGGGCCCGCTAGCCACGGCCCCAGCCTCCGGGCACGTCAAGCCCCCTCCCCGCATGGTCGATAGGGTGTCGCGGGCATGGGTCTCCCGGAAGTTTCGGAAATCCGAGACTTCCGGGCAGGGTCACCGGTGCGTCGGCCTCCACCGGCGCTGCACAGGGAGGGATGCCATGAGAGCCTCGATGCTCCTGTTCTTCGGCGCGGTGCTGCTGGTACCGGTGACCACGTGGGCGGCCGAATCCAACCCCGCGGCCCCCGAGCTCGTGGCAGAAGGGCCGGATTCCAGCCCGGCCGGTGATGGGGAGGATGCGTCCGAGCTGGTGCCGGAGTCGTCTCCCGAAGGCGCCGTCGAAGCGGGGGTTGCCCCGGAAGCCGAGGCGTTGGAACCGGGACTGGAAGAGGCGCCGGTCGACCCCGCGGCGGGGGACGAGGGTTCCGCGCTGTGGGACACTCCGTCGTCCCACGAGGGCATCGAATCGTTGCCGGAAAACCGGGTTTCGGACCCCGAACCCGTGACGGGTGCGGAGTCCCCGGAGCCGGCGGAAAGGGTGCGGGCACAATTGGGTGCCCTCGGATACGACTCTGAAGGTCGTCCCGGCCGCATTCACGTCGTGGTCCCGGGCGATACGCTGTGGGACATATCCGATGCCTACCTCGGTACACCATGGGTCTGGCCCTCGATCTGGAACGACAACCGCGAGATCGAAAATCCGCACGTGATTCAGCCCGGTGAACATATCTGGATCACACCGACGGAGATGCGCCGCGTCACCGCCGTCGAGGCCGAACGGCTCATGAGCGCGTCACCGGCGGCCCCTCAAGAGACGGATTCGGGCGAGATCCTGCCCGCCGAAGCGCCGCCGGAGGTGCCGGTGGCTCTCGAGACGGCCCCGGCCCCGCCGATGGTGCGTCCGGTAAGCTCCAGGGAGGGAGTTGGGCTCATCAGCGCCGAGGCACTCGAGGGCGCGGCGAGCATCGTCGATGCCGTGACAGAGCGGGTGATGCTCAGCCAGGGCGACCAGGTGTATATCGGCCTGGGACGGGGCGATACGCGGGCCGGTGACGAGTTCACGATCTTCCGCGAGCGCGATCGGGTCCTCGACCCCGACACGGGCCGGTTGCTCGGGTATCACATTGACATCCTCGGCTGGGTCCGGGTGAACACGGCCTATGCCGAGACCGCACTGGCAGAGATCCGCCATTCTGCGGCGCCGATCGAACGCGGTGATTACCTCATACCTCGCGAGGTGATTCCCCAGGAGATCGAGATCGCACCGAGCCCGAAGGGTGTCGAGGGCAAGCTCAGCTACTTCGCGCGCAACCGGACCATGATGGCGCATGTCGACTACGTGTATCTGAATCGCGGGACTCTCGACGGTCTCGAAGTGGGCAGTCCCTTGGAGGTCTATCGACGGAGCCACCTCGAGAAGGAGGTGGCGCGGGGCACGATGGTTCGTCTGCCGGGTCGGGTGGTAGCGCAGCTTCTGGTCGTGAAGGCGGAGCCGGAGACCGCCGTGGCTACCGTCACCCATACCGAGACGGAGCTTGAGCTCGGCGATCTGTTCCGAGGCGCAACGAACTAGCGCCGATCCGGCAATTGCCTACGGCGGCCCCCCGATGCGACGAGGGGGCTTCGGCTCATGGCTCGCCGGTACTGGATAGCCCCGGCCATACGCCACTCCAGTGGCGTCAACGCACCGCTCGGCAAGCGTGACCGGGGCTGCGCTTTACTTCGCCGCTGCCCCCCTCGCCGCATCCGAGGCCCCTTTCCAATTTCGGATCAGGGCTAGCGGATCCGACGACCCTCGGCTTCGCCTGGCTGCGCGCCCTTCGGGCTTGCGGGCGCGATGCCGCTCGCGGGGCCGCGGGATCGGAGCTATTCAAGGGGTTCCCCGGTCCCGGGGAGTCCCTCTCGCATGCCCTGTGTGCCGGATGTTCTGGATCCGGCGGACCCGAGCGTCGGTGTGCCGCGTTTACTTCGGGACTGGCTCGATCTGCAGCGGAATCTCTTCCTGCAACCGGGCGCTGCCGTCGAGCTCTTGGGGCGCTTCCCCGACCCGCGAAGTGCGCTGCGCGCACATCCGCGGGCGAGGCCCTCGACTCCGGTCGAACTCGATGCTGCGGTCGAGGCTCTGGTTCGCAACCGCGTCGTAGCGGTTCCCCTGGGCTCGGCAGCGTATCCGACTGCGCTGGAGACCCTTGCGGACGCGGCCCCCCTTCTGCTCGTGCGGGGTGAGGTGGCGGCCCTCGCGGCTCCGGGTGTCGCGATGGTCGGATCCCGAGCAGCGTCCGCGTATGGGCGTTCCGTCGCGCACCAGCTCGCAACCGAGTTCGCCCGGGCCGGGCTGGTGGTGGTCTCGGGTCTCGCTCTGGGAATCGATGCGGTCGCTCACAGCGCGGCACTGGATGCCGGAGGCCGTACGGTGGCGGTCCAGGCCTGTGGCCCCGATCGCGTGTATCCGCAGAGGCACGGTCACCTCGCCCGACGCATCGAAGATCAGGGCGCCATCGTCTCCGAGTTTCCGCCGGGAACGGCTCCCCTCCCTCACCATTTCCCGTTGCGAAACCGGCTGATCAGCGGCTTGGCCCTGGCGGTCGTCGTCGTGGAGGCGCGCGAGCGGAGTGGCTCACTGATCACGGCACAACATGCCGCCGATCAAGGGCGGGATGTCTTCGCGGTTCCCGGTCCTATTTCCGCGCCGACGAGCGCGGGTCCCAACCAGCTTCTGCGCGACGGGGCGGGGATCGTCCTCAGCGCCGAGGATGTCCTCGGTGAGCTGCGTCGGACCGGTGGGTTGCCGTTGCCATCGCACCGACCGCCGGACCCGATGAGCTCGGACGACCCGGGTTTCACGGAAGAAGGTCGCCGCATCGTTCAGGAGTTGGTTCGCGAGCCCTCTACGCGGGACCATCTCGCACTCCGGCTGGGTCTCAGGCCCGAGCAGTTGGCAGTCGATCTCCTAGAGCTCGAGATGGAGGGACACGTCACCGAGGATCGCGACGGTCGACTTCGGGTCGTTCGGGACTGGGACGCAAGCTATGCTGGCGGGGGACGTGCAGGAAAATGCGAGTGAAATCCGCGAATGGCATCGCGCGGGTCGCATGACCTTCGCCGAAGCGATCCGCGCGTTCGACCTGCATCTTCGCGCAGAGCGCAACCTTTCCCCCCACACCCGCCGCGCCTACGGCGGCGACGTGTGCCAGCTTGCCGCGTTTCTGGGCAAGGGGGCGGGGCCCGGGGGGGTGACCACCTCGGACGTTCGCCGCTTTCTCGCGGCACTTCATGCCCGGCGCAGCCCCGCGACACTCGGACGCAAGCTGGCGGCGATTCGATCCTTCTTTCGATGGCTCGTGGACCAAGCGATCTGCGACGTCGACCCCACCAGTGGAGTCCCGGCTCCCCGTGCCCCGAAGCGGTTACCCAACCCGCTCCCGGTGGACGACTGCATCGCGCTGGTTGAGCGCAGCCGCCGTGGACCGGGGAAGCGGGCCCGGGGGGAGCTCGCCGAACTTCGAGATCGTGCGCTGGTGGAGCTGCTCTATGGGGCCGGTCTGCGCGTGGGTGAGCTCGTGGCTCTCGACGTGCGAGATGTCGACCTCCCGCGGGGAGACGTTCTTGTGGCTGGCAAGGGTGGAAAAGAACGCGTGGTGCCGCTCCCCGAGGCCGCCCGAGATTCCCTGGAGGCCTACCTCGCGGTCCGCCGCCGCCCCAGCTTCCTGGCGGAGCCACTTTTTACGAGTCTCCGCTCACGAGGAGACGGTCCCGGCTCGCAAGGCCGAAGGCCGCGCAGCGAGGCGGAGCCGAGGGTCGTCAGGCGACTCGGTCCGCGCGACGTCCGTCGTGTCCTGGCATCCCGAGCCCGGAGAGCTGGCTTGGTGGACCGGGTTCATCCGCACCGATTGCGCCACAGCTACGCGACGCACCTTCTCGACATGGGAGCGGACCTGCGCGAGATTCAGGAGCTTCTCGGGCATGCGAGCCTCGCCACAACCGAGAAATACACGGCGGTCTCGGCGGATCGACTCATGGATGTCTACGACCGGGCACACCCCCGGGCCCGCAAGGCCGAGGGCGGCGCAGCCAGGCGCCGAGGGTCGTCGAGGGGCAAGGTCGAAGGCGGCGCAGCCAGGCGGAGCCGAGGGTCGTCAGACGAATGAATCGCAGCGAGCCGATACATTCCACGACCGTGCTGTCAATCGTCCGTAACGGCGAGATCGCGATGGCGTCGGACGGGCAGGTCACCGTGGGGGATACCATCGTGAAGCGGGCCGCGCAGAAGGTTCGTCGCGTGGCGAACGATTCCGCCCTGATCGGGTTCGCCGGCGGCGCGGCCGATGCCATGGCGCTCACAGAGCGCCTGGAGGCGAAGCTCGAAGCCCATCCCGGTAACGTGCGGCGCGCCGCGGTGGAACTCGCCAAGGACTGGCGCCTGGACCGCGCTCTGCGGCGGCTCGAAGCGATGCTCGTGGTCGGCGACCGCGACTATGTACTCGTCGTCTCCGGCAATGGGGAGGTGATCGAGCCCGACGACGGGATCGCCGCCATCGGCTCCGGCGGGGCGTACGCCCTTGCAGCGGCTCGGGCTCTGGCGCGACACACCGACCTGGGGGCCGAGGCGATCGCGGGCGAGGCCCTTCGGATCGTTGCCGAGATCTGCATCTACACCAATGACTCGGTGACTGTGTTGACCCTGCCGTGACCGCATCCCAGAATTTCACACCCCGCGAGGTCGTCTCCGAGCTGGACCGCTACATCGTCGGCCAGGATGAAGCCAAACGAGCGGTGGCTATCGCCCTGCGCAACCGATGGCGTCGCCTTCAAGTCCCGGAAGAGCTTCGCGACGAGATCGCGCCGAAGAACATCATCATGATCGGCCCGACGGGAGTGGGGAAGACCGAGGTCGCGCGCCGTCTGGCACGAATGGCACAGGCGCCCTTCATCAAGGTAGAAGCGTCGAAGTTCACCGAGGTGGGCTACGTGGGCCGCGACGTCGAGTCGATCATCCGGGACCTGACCGAGCTCGGTATGGCTCTGGTTCTCGAGGAGCAGAAGCGGGCGGTACGGGCCCGGGCCGAGGAGCGGGCGGAGGAGCGACTGCTGGACATCCTGCTGCCCCCGGTTCCGACTTCGGCTTCGGAAGGCGGGAGTCCTGTGATCGAACTCGGTCCGCCCGGTCGCCCTGGGGCGGAGGCGGGTTCTCCGGAGACGGGCACCCCGCAGGCAGACGGCACCCGCGAGAAGCTGCGCGCCATGCTCCGGCAGGGCGAGCTTCGGGACCGGGAGGTCGAGCTCGAGCTCCAGGACCTCTCCGGTGCTGGCACCACCCTGTCGCTGTTTACGCCGCAGGGCGTCGAAGAGATGGGCGTGCAGTTCAAGGATCTGCTGGGCGGGATGTTGCCGCAGCGGACCCGCCGCCGCCGAATGCGGGTGCCCGCGGCGTTGGAGGCCCTCGCGGCCGAGGAGGCGACCCGCCTGGTGGACATGGATCAGGTGCGGGAACTCGCGGTCGCGCGGGTCGAACAATCGGGAATCGTATTCATCGATGAGCTCGACAAGGTCACTGTGGGTACGAGCCTTCGCGGGGGACCGGATATTTCCCGAGAAGGGGTCCAGCGTGACCTGCTCCCCATCGTCGAGGGCTCCACGGTCCAGACTAAGCACGGGCCGGTCCGAACCGACCACATCCTGTTCATCGCGGCGGGCGCCTTCCATTCCGTCAAGCCGTCGGACCTGATCCCCGAGCTCCAGGGGCGTTTTCCCATCCGAGTCGAGCTGTCGAGCCTTTCCCGCGAAGACTTCGTCCGGATCTTGACCGAGCCCCGCAACTCCCTGGTTCGCCAGTACACCGAACTTCTACGTACCGAGGAGGTGGAGATCGAATTCGAGGAAAGCGGCATCCATGCGATCGCAGAGTACGCCGCACTCGTCAACGAGCGATCCGACGATATCGGAGCCAGACGACTGTACACGGTGATGGAGAAGCTCATCGAGGATCTGAGCTTCAGTGCACCCGATCTCGCAGGCACCCGGCACGTGGTCGACGAGCCGTTCGTCCGCGAGAAGCTGGAAGAGCTGGTCCGCGATGAAGACCTCGCGCGCTTCATCCTCTGACGGGAAGGCGGCGTACTCTGCCCACGTGGAAGCACCGGTGAGGCAGCGCCGCGACCACGCATGACAGGCGAGCTCCGAGAATTCCTGACCGAGTGGCACCGGGTCGTGTCCGAGAAGGACCTCGGTGCTCTTCCGCGGCTGCTCGCCGACGATGTCTCGCTCGGCGCGCCTCCGTACTGGGCCAGGATTCGGGGTCGCGCGTTGGTGCACCACCTCCTAGGTCTCATCGTGAATACGATCGAGGGGTTCACCTACCACCGCGAATGGCAGAAGGGAATCGATTTCGCTCTCGAGTTCACGGGCCGGATTGGTGAGCTTGATCTTCAGGGGATTGATCTCATTTCACTCAATGATCGATTCGCGATCCAGAACCTCGATGTTCTAATTCGTCCCGCGAATGCTATCGACCGATTGAGAGAGACCATTGCGCCGCAGATGGCGTCGTTCATCGCCCAGAGAGGTCAGGAATCCGATTGACCTCTTGCGGAGGGTCGATGGCGACTTCGACACTTTGGTAGTGTCTGGCGTTGGGTGCCCCAGCGACCGTCGGCCACGCAGTGCGGTGTGCCGCCGGAGCGCTTCCGGAGATCGCCGGGCCGTCGAGGGCCCCGGGCTATCTGCTTGTTTTCGTTGTGGATTCAGCACTCGGGTGGGCATGATGGCAACGGACGGGTTGGCGGAAGCGGGAATGGCATGAGCGATCTCACCCCTGGAGTTCTCGCCGTTGCCGAGGAGGCGTTTTTCCGGCAGGCGATGAGCGACACGCTCAAGGCGGCGGGCATCGCCTGCACGACCGCCGGTAGTGGTGAGCAAGCTCTGCGCGAAGCCGAGAATCCCGCCGTGGGGGTCGTGGTCCTGGACCTCCAGCTCTCCGACGTACCGGGTCTCGAACTACTCGAACGCCTGCGCGCCCTGCGCCATGAGGTTCGAGTGATCGTGCTGTCCTCGGCGGCGGATCAGGATCTGATCCTACGGGCCCTGCGGAACCACGCCTGTGACTACCTCGCGAAGCCCCTGCACGAAGAGGAGCTGGTGCTGACGGTTGGGAGAGCCCTTCGGAGCTACCGGGTCGAGGCGAGTCGGGCGGCCCTGCGCAGGCGTCTCGGTCGATTGGAGGCCCAGCTGGCGTACCTCTCGGAGATTCCCCCCGCGGACGAATCCACCAGTCCCATCGAACGGGTCGCGCAACGCTCTGTGGAGGCTGTCGCGACGGTGCTCGGGGCGACCAAGACCTCGCTCATGCTCTTGGATGACGGCGGGGAGCAGCTTCGGGTGGCCGCCGCGACGGGGCGCTCGCTGCCCCCCGGTGAGATGGACGCCGTCAAATGGGGCCAGGAGGTTGCGGGACTTGCCTTATCCGATGGCGCGGCGATGGTCGTCGCCGATCTGGCCGAGGATCCGCGCTTCGCCGGGCGTTCGGCGGGGGAGCGCTACGCATCCAGATCCTTCGTTCTAGCTCCTTGCTTCGGCGCGGGAGTGGCGCGAGGAGTGCTCTGCGCCACCGACCGGGAGGGGGGAGCGCCCTTCGGCGAGGACGACCTGGTACTCCTGCGCATTCTCGCCCAGCAGATCGGCGAGATCCTCGCGCGCGCGCAAGCCGGCGCGCAGCCAGGCAAAGCCGAGCGAAGCTCGGACGAAGTCACCGATAGCGAGCTGGCCCGCGCTATCTGCGAGGTGCTGGCCAACGAGATCGAACCCTCCCGCATCGTCAATGCCGCGCTGCGCCCGATCGTCCGCGCCCTGTCTGCGGCGCCGGTCTCCCTGTACCTGATTGACAACGGAGAGCTCGTGATGCAGGGGCAGTGCGAGGGCGGAGGTCCCGGCGACCGGTCACGCCTGCCTGTCGACCGCGGCCTCACAGGAACCGTTCTCCAGACCGGCCGCCTGGTGGCCGCGCAAACACCCCAGTCCGATCCCCGTTTCGACGTTGCAATCGATACGCCGTCGGACAGCACCGTCATGCCCCTGCTATGTGTGCCTCTGCGGCTGCGCGGCCGGGTCGTCGGGGTGGCGCGGGCCTTCACCCTGGCCGATTCCTGTCCCTCGGCGGCGACCGGCGAAATGCTCTCGGCGGCCCTGTCGGCAGCCGTTCGCAACGTGCTCTTGTACCGGAGTCTGCTCGAATCCATCGACGATGTTGCAGAGGCGCGTCGAGACGCGCGGAGCCGCGTGAACCGATGAAAGAATTGATCGACAAGGCCGAGATCCTGATCGAGGCGCTGCCGTATATCCGGCGCTTCGCGGGCAAGGCGGTCGTCATCAAGTACGGCGGCAGTGCCATGAGCGACACCGAGTTGCAGGGGTCGTTTGCCGTGGACGTCGTGTTGCTCAAGTCCATCGGGCTGCGCCCGGTGGTGGTTCACGGCGGCGGACCGCAGATCGAGGCTACCCTCGAGCGGCTGGGCATCCGCTCGTCCTTCGTCGATGGACTGAGGATCACGGACGACGAGACCATGGAAGTCGTCGAGATGGTCCTGGGAGGGAAGATCAACCGGGAGATCGTCGATCTGATCCAGCAGCGGGGAGGGCGGGCCGTCGGGCTCACCGGCAGTGACGGCGGCATGATCCGCGTGACCCAACGCGTGGTCTCCGATCGCGACCTGGGTCGGGTCGGCCGAATCGTCGAAGTCGATCCCGCGCCGGTCGTCGCTATCCTCGACGCGGATTTCGTGCCGATCATCGCACCGATCGGTGTGGATGCGTCCGGCGTGACCCACAACGTCAACGCGGATGAGGCGGCCGGCGCCATCGCGGTCGCCCTGCGGGCGGAGAAGCTGATTCTGCTCACCGACGTGGAGGGGATACGGGATCGGGACGAGCGCCTGATTGGTCGACTGAGCGTAGATGCGGCGCGCAAGCTCATCTCCGAGGGAACGATCCGGGACGGCATGATTCCCAAAGTCGAGTGCTGTATCGCAGTTCTCGAGGAGGGGGTCGGGAGCACCCACGTCATCGATGGCCGCATGCTGCACGCGATTCTCTTGGAGA
>JACZXC010000436.1 GCA_022571825.1 Myxococcales bacterium
GGATCAGCGGGGCGCTCGCACGGCCGGCGAGCAGCATGCATGAGATCAAGACGTAGCGCCCCCACGCACTGCGGGTGCGAGGGCGCGCTACGCCGCGCGGCCCCAGCTCAGTTGAGCAGGAACCGGAATCCGATCGAAAGACGGTTCTGAAAGTCGCCGGCAAAGTCGCCGCCGCCATAGATCGTGAACTCCTCCTGAAGCTGAACCGCGATGGTCGGCGTGAGGTAGAGCTCAACTCCGACTCGCGGTCCGACGCTAAAAATCGTCTCGGAATCGGAGAAGCCAGGAGCACTAATAAAGACTGACGTGAAACCCAGGAACCCACCCGCGTACAGCACGACGTTCTCATCCGGACCCAGCGGATCGCTGTTCACGCGCGCGCTGACACTCGGAGCCAGAAAGAACGTCTCGAAATCACCCCCTACGGTGCCCGAGGCCACCACGCCTGCGCCGAATTCGAACCGTCCCGACGGCATGATCCAGGCGCCAACGACGCCACCGGAGAGGATCGTGGTGACACTCAGGCGGGTCGAGAGGGGGTCGAAGACAAGGTCATCACCGGAGCGCCTTTTCTGTGACTCGTGAACGACAAATTCCAGGACTCGATGGGATGAGAGAGCAGGCTCGGGCTCCGGCGATCCAGAGAGCCTGGATCTCGACCGTGTGGCAGGACCTCCCGCTTAACTATCTGAGGTGGGGAGACTTTTCCACCTCCCGCGAGGGGGCGCGCCGGTTTTCTCGCGCGGAATCGAGAAGTCAGCAGGCCGTGGCACCTGTATCATGAACGACGGGCGCACTGTGGGCGAGAAGCCCCAATGGCCGGGGAGCCGGGAGCTGGATTTCGTTCGGTGAGTCGAATCGATGTCGGCGAAATCGAAACCTGGTCGCATAGCGACGTCGGGCGCGTGCGCTCCATCAACCAGGATCGCTGCGGCGAGTTCGCGGCCCGCGGCTATCGACTGCTGGTGGTGGCGGACGGCTTGGGAGGACACGCGGGCGGCGAGCACGCGAGCCGCATCGCGGTGGAGACCATCGGGTCCGTTTTCGAAAAGGATGATTCGAAGCCCGAAGAATTTCTGCACCGCGCGTTCGCAGCCGCCAACGCCAACATCCTCCGCGAGTCGCTCCAGAACGCCGAGCTCTCCGGCATGGGAACCACGGGTGTGGCGCTGTTGATCGGCGCAGACGGCGCGTGGACCGCGAACGTGGGTGACAGCCGCGTTTATCGGGCTCGCGCGGGCCAGCTCAAGCAGCTCAGCGAAGACCACTCCGTAATCGCCGCAGAAGTGCGGGCCGGACGCATCACCGAGGCCGAAGCGCGCGACCACCCGCTTCGAAACCGCCTGCTGCGCTGCCTTGGCCAGGAGGGCGAGGTGGAAATCGACGTCAAGGCCTGCGAGTACGCGCCCGGCGATCGATTTCTGCTGTGCAGCGACGGGCTCTGGGGCGTCGTGGACGACCAGCGGATCCTCGCCGTTCTCGTCCACGAGGACCCCGAGGCCGCGGCGCAGATCCTGGTCGACCTCGCGAACCGCGGCGGAGGCGACGACAATATCACCGTGCAGATTGCGCGGATCCCGGGCCAGCCCGAATCCAGCCTGGTGAGCCGCTGGCTACTGGGACGAAGGAGGCCAGCCTGGCGCCGAACACCTTGACGTGTTCCGGCTGCGATCGAAAGTCCGATGGAAGAGACCGTACACGCTTCGAATCCCAACAATCTCACCAACACCCTCCTGATGGACCGCTACCTCGTGGGCGAGAAGCTGGGCGAAGGCGGCATGGCGACCGTCTACCTGGCGACCGACCAGAACTTCAGCGAGACGCGCACGGTCGTCATCAAGGTCCCGCATATCCGGCTGCTGGTCGACCCGGAGTTCGTCCGGCGCTTCGAGATCGAGACGCGCGCGCTCGTCGAGCTCGAGGAAGACGCTCGCGTCCTCCCGATTATCGACAGGGGCGAGCACGTCGCTGCTGGCGTCACCATCCCCTTCACTGTCGTCAAGTATCTGCGCGGGGGAGACCTCAAGCAGCGCGCCGAGAAGGAGCGCGCGCAGCCCGGCCGCCCGACACTGGAGGCGCTCAAGAGCGTCGAGAAGTGGCTGACACCTGTCGCCGAGGTCCTGGATTTCGTCCACGCCAAGCAGGTGATCCACCGCGACATCAAACCGGCCAACATCCTGTTCGACACCGCGGGGAACGTCTTCCTCTCCGATTTTGGGATCGCGAAGGCGGTAAAGAACGTCGACGCGACGCAGGGCGCGGTGGAAGAGCTCACCGCTGCAGACGGCTTCGTCGGCACGCCCTCCTACGCACCCCCCGAAGCTCAACAGCGCGTGCCCACGGGCACCTACGACCAGTACAGCCTCGGCGTCACGGTCTACCAGGTGATCTCGGGGAAGCTTCCCGTGAAGCCGCGCGACAACCCCTGGGCCACCCTCGACGCCAAGGCCAAGGAGCCTCCCATCCCGCTTCGAAAGGTCGCTCCCGAGATGCCGAGCGCGGTGGAGCGGTCGGTGATGCGGGCTCTGGACCGCTCGCCGGAGCTGCGCTTCGAGAACTGCTCGGCCTTCGCCAGAGCGTTCTCGGACGCTGTGAAGAACTTCGAGGAGACGCCGCCTCGTCCCCGGTGGAGATCCGTTCCGCTGCTCCTCGGTGCGCTGGCGATTGTGGGCTTGATCGTGGCCTTTCCGTTCCTGGAAGATACGTTCCGGGGATTGGAAAATACGATCC
>JACZXC010000437.1 GCA_022571825.1 Myxococcales bacterium
GCGACGCGGGTGGCGAGGGTGACGTTGCACTGATACTTCACGATTTCCGCCGCCGTACTGGAGAGCTTGAGGATGGTCGTGGCGGAAAAACAGGTCCGATAGAGATCGATCAGCCTCTGGGCGGTCCAGTCGTTGTCCGCGCCGATGACGACCCGGTCCGCGTGGACGAAGTCCTGAAGGTAGTTCGCCTCGGTCAGGAATTTCGGATTGAACGCGATGGGAACCTCGGGGAACAGTTCGTTGTAGCGCCGAGTCGTTCCGGGCACGACGGTGGATTTGATGATCACGACCTTTCCCCGGCCCTCCAATCGGGGTGCGATCTCCTCGATCATCCGGTCGATGATCGACTGATCGATGCGCAACGCCTCCTCTTCGAAGGGGGTGGGCAGACACACAAAGATGTATTCGCTCGCCTCCAGAACCTGCTCCAGAGATTCGCTGTCCTTGTACCTGTCGTAGATTCGAATTTCGTGCTTGGGCTCGCGCTTCTGCTCCAGATCCCAGCCGCGAAAACCGTAGGCCACCGCGCAGCCGACGTAGCCGTATCCGATGATTCCGATGGTACTCATGGAGCGGACAAGTATAGGTGCGCGAACCGCTTCCGCTATCGCCTGCGGGCCATCGACGGGTCGATCCGTTTCCTCACGGCTAGTTCAGGAACTCCCGCAGCACCAGCAGGGCCCAGAACCGCGACCAGTGCACTCGACCTGCCTCGAAGTCCTGCGCCACGCGTCGCACACCCGACCGACGCAACCACTCGTGCTTCGGCAACACGGTCGAAATCCCCCCGCTGCGGAGCCAGTCTTCGAAGGGAAGGGTGAACCCCTGCTTCCGGCGCCGCCAGAGCGCCTCGGGAATCGGCGGCCGTGGCGCCTGACGCAGGTGGAGCTTGGCGGGGCCCGCCCGGCGCAGCCGAGCGGGTACCCGAGCGGCCGCACGGAGCAGCTCTCGATCCACGAGCGGCGTTCGCACCTCGAGGGAGTGGCGCATGGCAACGGCGTCGGTGTCGCGCAGAAGCTGGACCTGGAGGTACTGGCGCATCTCGAGCGCCGATACGCGCTCCGACTCGGGAAGCGAACCGGGGCGAACCCGCGCATTCAGCGATCCCCGCGGATCACATGCCTCCACCGCGTCCACGAGTTCGGGGGCCAGCAGCTCGCGCACCTCGGCCGGCGAGAAGAGGCCCCGTTCGCCGTAGTAGGCGCCCGCGGCGTCGCCTCCGAACTCCAGCGCCCGAACCAGCGCGGACCGCGCGGGCGTCCGCGGCAAGCGCTGCAACAATCCCGCCGCCGCCGACAACGCTCTCCCGCCGCCCGGAATCGCCGTGGCGGCGCCGTGAGCGCGGCGAATCCGCGGTACGCGAGTGAAGCTGCGATAACCCCCGAACAGCTCGTCTCCGCCGACTCCCGACACGGCAACCTTGAGCCCGGTTCGGGCGGCGGCCTCGGCCACGAAGAAGGTGTTCACGCCATCGACGGACGGCTGATCCAGGGCCCGTACGGCGTCGCCCATCCGCTCGCGTACCTCGTCGATACCGATATGGATTTCGTGGTGCTCACTGCCGTAGAGGTCTGCGGCTTGGCGGGCCAGACTCGACTCGTCGAGTGCGGCGTCATCGAACGCAAGGGTAACCGTGCAGATCGGCGCGTCGTGCACTTCGGCCATCAGACCCACGAGGGCCGACGAGTCGACCCCGCCCGAGAGAAAGGCGCCGACCCTCACATCGGCGATCATATGGTGGCGCACGGAGTCGACCAGGGCCGCGCGCAGCGACTCCGCGGCCTCGACCGAGTCCAGCGCCTCGGCGTGGCCCAATTCGTCTTCCAGGCGGTAGTAGAACGAGGGCCCGGTGAGTCTTTCCGGCCCGACCCGCATCCAGGTGCCGGGCTCCAGCGCCCGGATCGATCGATACAGCGTGCGCGGAGCGCCGATCGAGCCCCACAACAAGTAGGTCGCCAGCGCTTCGGGGTCGATGCCGCGGTCGGGGACGACCCGACGCAGAGCCTGCACCTCCGATGCAAACGCCAGACGCCCATCGTCGTCGGCCAGGTACAGGGGCTTGATTCCGAGGGGGTCCCGGGCCAGCAGGGTCTCGCCCTTCTCCGCGTCGTGAAGAGCGAATGCGAACATACCGCGAAGTCTGTCGAGCAGCGCGAGCCCCCACTCGCGGTAGCCGTGGAGCAGCACCTCGCTGTCGCTGTCCGACACGAAGCGATGGCCGCACTCCTCCAGCTCGCGACGCAGCCCGCGGAAGTTGTAGATCTCTCCGTTGTAGACCAACCAAAATCGCTTGTCTTCGGTCGCCATGGGCTGGTGGCCCCGGGGCGACAGGTCGAGGATCGAAAGCCGGTTGTGACCGAGACCGGTGCGGCGGTCTTCCGAGATCCAGAGCCCTTCGTCATCGGGGCCCCGGTGTCGTTGTGCGTCGCGCAGTGCCCGTAGGTCTCGCTCGCAGACCGGCTCGGCGTCACCGTAGACCAGGAGACCCGCGATTCCGCACATGGCGGCCGAGGATAGCTCGGCGCGACCCGAGGAGCGCCGCGATCAGTTGACGTAGCCGAGCGCCCGCAAATACTGCTCGCGCTCCTCGAGGTCGGCCTCCGACGCCACACCCCCTGCGAGCGGGGTCGCCGCCGGGCCATAGGACGCGACCCGCTCGACGGGACGATCGAGTGGCCCTCCCGGGCTCGCGATCGCGAGGGGTGTTCCGCGCATATCG
>JACZXC010000064.1 GCA_022571825.1 Myxococcales bacterium
GCCCCGGCGCCCAGCTCGAGCAACTTCACCCCCTCGAAGATGCCACCGCGTTCGTCGGGTCCGCTCATGGACTCATGCCTAGATCACGCCCTCGCGGGTCAGTGTTTCGAGATCTCGGGGGCCGAGGCCGATCTCCCCGAAGACCTCCGCGTTGTGCTCGCCCACACGGGGAGCCCGCCGGCGCAGACCGATGCGCGTCGCACTCGACTTGGCAAAGAAATCCGGGTGCTCGATCGATGCACCCAGCTCCGGGTACTCGAGGGTCGTGAACAGCTCGCGAGAGCGCAGCTGCGGCTGCTCGAGGATCTCCCGGGCGTCGTTGCAGGGTGCCAACATGATGCGCCGCTTCACCGCCTGCTCGTACAGCTCGCGTCGGGTCTTGGTGGCGAAAAAGGCGCCGAACGCCGCCTCGAGGCGCTCGACCTCCGACGGTGTGAGGGTGTTGTGGTTGTAGTGGGTCCAGTCGACCTTGCGCAGCCATTCCGGCGCCATGTCCGACTCGACCATGTACTCGACGGTGGCGATCAGATTGCGAACGCGAGCCGCTCCGCCCCGAAGGCCGAAGGTCACGTAGCCGTCCTTCGCCTTCCAGATTTCGCGCGTGTTTCCCAAGCTGGCGCCGCTTCGACTCCGCAGCTTCCCGGTCAACGCATACTGGCCCGCCCCGGTGACGAGGGTGCTGAGCTGGCACTCCTGCATCGACACGTCGACGAGCTGACCGCGGCCCGTGATCTCTCGGGCATAGAGGGCCATGGCGATTCCCGCGGCGGCTTCGGGTCCCGCGTGGAGATAGGCCGTGGGGAGTGTGCAGCGGACCGGGGGGCGATCCGCATCGCCGGTGAGCGCGGCGTTGCCTCCCATCGCCACCACCACCAGGTCGTGGGCGCGGTAGCGGGCGTAGGGTCCGGTCTGGCCGAAGGGGGTGATGGCGCAGAAGATCAGACGCGGCCGGCGCTCGCGCAGGGACTCGTAGCCGATCCCCCGCTGGTCGAGGAGGCCCGGCGCGGAGGTTTCGAGCACCACGTCCGCGGTAGCGGCGAGCTCCCGAAACATCGAACAGCCCCGATCGACCTCGAGATTCAGCGTCACCCCCCGCTTGCTGGTGTTGAGAGCCAGCCACGGAAGACTGCGCTCGGGATCCTCCCGGCCGGCGAGATAGGGTCCGCGCCGACCTTCGAGATCGCCCCCGGTCGGCTCGATCTTGATGACGTCGGCCCCCAGATCGCCAAGAATCTTGCCGGCCAGGAACCCCCGCTCGTCACTGAGGTCGAGAATGCGGATGCCGCTCAACATCGCCGGGCGAGTCTACCCAACCCGGATCCGACATCGGAAAACGGATCCTCCTCGCAGCTTCGGGGCCTTCCCCGCGGTACGCAACGCGCGGCTTCAGGGCGAGGGCGGAGCGGGCCGCAGTGTTCGGAGCGCGGCCTCCAGCTGCTGTCGCGCGTCCGGATCCGCGGGGTCCAGGCGAACCGCCCGGCGCAGGTGAGCCACGGCGCGTTGGCGATTCCCCTGGGCAAACAGCGCCACGCCCAATGCGGTGTGCACGCCGGACTGGTTCGGAAGACCGCGAAGTGCCGTCTCCAGGTGGGCCACCGCCTCGTCGAGTTCTCCCCGCGCCAATCGAGCCAGGCCCAGGCGATGGTGAACGGCGGGCTGCGACGGCCGCGCCTCGAGCACGCGTCGGTAATGGACCATCGCCTCGTCGTCGCGACCGAGCTCGCGCAGGGCGTTGCCCAGGTGAAACCGCGCGTTGAAGTCCTCCGGGTCCAGCTGCACCGCCCGCTCGAGCTGCGCCAGAGCCGCGGGCACTTCTCCCATCTGCATGAGGGCGATCCCGTAGGCCACCCGCCACTCGACCACGACCGGCACCTGCTTCACCAAGACGCGAAGCTGTTCGGCGGCACCGGCGTCGTCGCCGTGGCCCGAGAGCAGCGCCGCATACCCTCGGCGCAGCAACAGGTCGTTGGGAGCTCGCTCGATCGCGCGCCGGTAGACCTCGCCGGAATCCGCCGCGTCCCCAACCCGGCGTCGCGCGAAGCGAACCGGACTCGCGCCGGCCCCACGCGACTGGGCCAACACTTCGCTGCGATTTCTCATGGGAACGGAGAGTCGATCGAGGTCCCAGTTGGTGAGCGCCAGGGCATCGGCCACGGCCTCGATCGAGGCGGGAGCACCGGATGCCCGACGGTCGCGAATCCCATCGGGCAAGAGCGCTTCGATCGCCGGCAGAATCGACCGGGCCATCAGATAGCTCCCCTCGAAGGCCAGGTGGACGTGGTCGTAGAAAAGCTGGTTTCCCGGAACTCCCTGAGGGCTGAACTCGCTCTCCGCGAATCGGCGCTCGGCATCGACCAGATGCGCGCCGGAAGCCTGGCTCGCCGCGGCGACCTCCCGGATGATCGCGTTGATCCTTGAATCGGCGCGGTAGCGTCCCAGGTCCAGGTCGCGAGCCCGCCCCAGCGCCTGGCGCGCCTCGGCCTCGCGGCCGAGTTCGAGAAGACAGGTGCCGACTCGGAAATGCAGCTCGGCGTAGTCGGCGTCGATCGTCGCGACGCGGCCGAACTCCGACAACGCCCCCTCGCAGTCGCCGCGCTCCTGGCGCCGTCGACCCTCGCGAAGGGCGGACCGGAATCGCCGGACCTGGTCGCCATCGAGGTCGTCGGGATGCAGCGAGGCAAAGGGTGCGAAGTCCCGCAGGTTGGACGCGACGGTGATCAGGATCAGCTTCGCCGAGTGGGCCTCCGCCGCTGCGACCATGTCCTCCAGATTTTTCCGGAAGTGCCCGTAGCTCCGCTCGAGATCTGGATCGCCGGGGCGAATCAGCGTCCGCTTCAGCAGCTCCCTCGCCGTGGCAGGGTCCGGAACGGCCGGCGACGCGGCGCCGCTCGTGACGCGAGCCCCGATCCGCCGCGCGAGCTGGCCGATGCGCAGACCTCGCGCCCACAGGCCGGCCCGAATTCGCCGGAGACTCGGCGTGGTTCCGGCGGTTCCCGTCGAGGTCTGCACCGCGCCCGGGCCGTAGGGACCGACCACCTCGTTGTTCCCGAGATACACCACGAAAAGATCAGGATCGTGACCGGCTGCCTCTCGCAAGATCGGCAGGACGATGTGGGAGTTCACGGCGGCTACCGCGGCGTTCACGACCTCGAAGTGAGCCGTCGGATAGCGTTGGGACAAGAGGACGTCGAGCACGCGGGCAAAACCGTACTCGGGCATGAGGTCACCGAAGGCAGCCGATCCCCCGAGTACGAATATGCGGTAGCGGTCTCTGGACTTCTCGCTTCCGAAGGTGACGGGCACGGGTCGGATGCTCGTGTCGCGCGAGAAGAAGCGTTCGGCGAAGTCCAGGTTCGTCGTGTACGCGTCTTGTGTTCGAATCTTGCGAAAAAGGGTGGGGGCCGATCCGAAGCCGCCGATGCGAAGCGCGCATTCCAGCAGCGCCAAGAAGCCCACCGGCGCGAGTACCGTCAGCGCGGCCACGGCCAGCCAGGTGTTCCGACGTCCCTGCGGCAGCGCGAGTCCTTCGGTTGGCTGGAGGCGTCGAAGCCCTCGGCCCACTCTCCAGCATCAGGTGGAGATCTACCGCGTCAAGAAACCACCGATCAGCGGGCCGCGGCCACTCCGGTCGCGCGCACCTCGAACTCGACGCGGCGGTTGTTCCTGCGTCCTGCGAGCGTGCTGTTGTTCGCGACCGGCTGCACCGATCCATAGCCGCTCGCCACGATCCGGGTCGACGGAATGCCCTGCTCGACGAGGTAGCTGAACACGGCTTCGGCTCGCTCTTGGGAAAGCGCGATGTTGAAGGCGTTGGCACCGCTGCTGTCACTGTAGCCGCGCACCGAGATCTGGGTGTCGGGGTAGGGCTTGAGAGCCTCGGCCAGCTTGTCCAGTCGCGCTGTCGCCGCCGGGGTGAGCTCCGCAGAGCTGAACCCGAACTGCAGGTGCTTGGGGAACCGCACGACCAGGGCACCGCGGCGACGCCAGACGTCGGCGCCGGCGATGCGCTCGATCGAGCGCTTCTCTTGGGCGAGATAGGGGTCGCCTTCGAAAAGGGCAAACACGAATTCGGGCTTCATCACGGGGGCGAACCCCGCGGGAATCTCGAAGGGCGCCGTGATCAGCTCGTAGGCTCCGGTCAACTCGCGGACCACGAACCGACCCACTCCGTCGACCAAGCCGATGGGCGCGCCTCGGAAGACGCCGTCCTTCTGGCTCTGCTCGATCACCCCCGCGGGGATCTCGAGAAATCCGTAGGCGATCGATAAGACACCGCGGCGGAATTTGTCGGCGGCCGTGTACTCCGGCTCTGCGGCAGCGGAGGCGGCCGCGAGCCCGAGGCCCAGCAGACCGAGGCCCGCGATCAGAAGAGAGGATCGATGGAGTCGGCTCGTCATCACAGTGCTCCTTCAACCAGTGGTCATCGCCACTATCGTACACCGTCGCTTGCCTCCGCGGCGGCGTCTGGGAAATTCTCGAATCTGACGGATCGTCAGATTCTCAACCTGCCCCCCGGCTCGAATTTCTCTTTGGGGTGAGTAGCCCTCACCGCTCGAGAGGTGTCGAAGCGGTCCTTCACGGATCCGCAACCGGCCACCCGAACTCGCGAGGGCCCCTTTCCAATTTCGGATCAGGGTGTGTCGTCCTGCCTGTCGGAGCGGAGGCTAGGCGGTCAGCGCTTTCTGCGCCGGCGGGCTGCCAGCCCCACCAGGCCGACCCCGAGCAGCACAGCAGTGCCCGGCTCGGGGGCAGCGATAACACTGTGTTGTCCCCCGCCAGTATCGTGGAGAACGAGGCCGGAGGGCCAGAAATCGTTGGACTCATTCCCAGCATTCAGCAGATGGTTGATGTCATCGATCAGCGGCAAGCCGGTCGGTGCGTGTTGCCACTCGTTGTCGGAGGAGGTGAAGGTCTTCTCGATGGTCGCGTAGAAGCCACCCACACTGCCGACAACATCGAAGGAGAAATTGAGAATGGAATCAAACGTCCCATGGGGCTCGCCCTCCGTCAGGAGGCCGTTGAGGGTCATATTGCTTTGGAGCGACGGGCTGCTGGTGTTGAGAGTAATGAAGAGGTCCTCGAAGCCGGCTCCAAAGCCGAGGTCGATCGGACTCACGCTCACCAGCGACAGGGCCACGATCTCGATGTCGATGGTATCGCTGTCGAGGATCAAGTTCCCCCCGTCTTCGAGACGCTCAACGATCGTGTCGGCCTGGCCGACATTGATCGGCCCGCTCCCAAAGTCGAAGGTACCCAGCAGATTTCCTTGGAAAGTCACGGTTTGCGGGTTGGGCACCGTGGGGAAGTCGAAACTCGATCCCGGCGGCGTCTTGAATAGGTCGAAGCCCGTCTGGAGGATGGACGTGGCTCGGGCCATCCCGGTGAATGTCATGCACAGCGCTACGGCGAGTGTCGACCTGGCGAGCAGGCGCCTGGCCTTGAGGACGCGCGTCATACGATTTCCCTCCCGGCTGCGTAGTTCGGACACAGGGAGGGAGCGCGGCTGGGCGAAACCATCCCCTTCCCCGATCGAATCCCATGCAAGTTGGGGACCTTACGCGGAATCTCATTACTTTCAACAGGTTGCGGAACCGCGCGTCAGCGAATCTGGAAAAGTTCTTCCATTTTCGAGAACTTCTTTTCCGTTCGGCCGGTTCTCCCGGAAGCGTTTCACATCACGACGCGGATTCCGTCTATCGTAGGCGTGCGTAGCCAAAGGTCGGTCGTGCGGAGCTGCACGGAGGGAAGGTTTACCGACGAAAGGAGCCCGCCGTGCGCGAGTACAGGGTCGTCGACTCCGACAGTCACACGCTCGAGCCACCGCATATCTGGACCACCTGGCTCCCCAAGAAATTTCACGACCGGGCGCCCCAGCTCGTGAAAGACAAGGACGGGGGCGACGCATGGCAGTTCCAGCCCGGCATGCCCCCCATGGAGATCGGCCTCGTGACGACCCCGGGCCGCCGCTACGAAGAAATCAAGTGGACGGGCTACACCTACGACAGCATCCGCAAGTCCTGCTTCGATCCGAAGGCCCGCCTCGAAGACATGGACTTCGACGGCGTCGACGCGTGCTTCCTGTATCCGAGCCAGCGCACCATGTTCTTCTTCATGGGCAACCAGGACCGGGAGTTTCATCGGGCCGGTGTCCAGGCCTACAACGACTGGATCTCCCAGGAGTTCTGCGCGGTGGATCCAGAGCGCCTGTTCCCGCTGGCGCAGATGCCGAACCTGGGCGTCGACGTGATGATCGAAGAGATGAAACGCTGCCGAGAGCGGGGCTTCCGCGGCGTGATCCTCTCCACCTGGCCCACCGGGAACGACGACCTCGGCCCCGAAGACGATCCCTTTTTTGCGACGGCGGAGGATCTCGAGCTTCCGGTCAGCATCCACGTCAACATCCAGCGCAAGCGCAACCCGAAGCCGATCCTGACCGGGATCGCATCGATCAGCACCATGGCGCTGGCGGGCCTGCTCAACTTCCCGCCGATCCTGTGCGAGCTGATCATGGGCGGCCTCTTCGATCGCTTCCCGAAGCTCACCCTCGTGGGGGTCGAGACGGAGGTGGGGTGGATTCCGGAGGTCCTGGAGCAGGTCGACAACTTCTACTGGCGCAATCGGGCTCGGACAGGCATCCAGATCAAGCATCTTCCCAGCGAGTACTTCCACCGAAATTTCGTGTGCACCTTCATCAAGGACGCGATCGGAGTGAAGCTGCGCCACGACGTCGGGGTGCGGAACATGGCGTGGTCCACGGATTTCCCGCACCACGGTTGCGACTGGCCTTATAGCCGCAAGGTGATCAACGAGATGTTCGTCGGGGTGCCCCAGGAAGAGCGCCACGCGATCCTGGCCGGCAACATGATGCGGATCTACAAGCTGCCGGGACTGGACAGCTAGGGTCCGCCGAGCTCCGCAGCCGAGCCGCTCGGCATCGGCACGAAGACGCGAACCGCGGCCGTCGCGGAACCGCCCGGCCCTTCGGTGGGCACCGTGGTCTCGAAGCCGCAGTCCTGGAAGTCCGAAGATCCGAGCTGCGCCGCTACGTCGGACCGTCGCCTCGCGATCGCCACGGTACCCACGAAGCGCCCGTCCACGAATACCAGCGCCGCCGGCGGCACCGACCGACGCGTCTCGTCCACGGCCCAGCCCGAGACCTCGATTCCGCCGCCGTCGGCGGCGGCGACCTCGAAACGCCCTCGGACCCCACCGACGGCCAGGGGAATCCAGGCACCCCCCGAAGACACCGCGATCCCCTCGTTCCCGTCCCGCTCCTCGATGGCGAGCTCGACCGAGTGACCCGGCCACGCACCCAGCAGGCGAAAGTGGGTGCGATAGCCGAGCTCCGAAGCCGCATCTTCGGAAAGCCCCACGAAGCGGATCTGCTTGTCGCCTCTCTCGTCGGGAGCCAGATCCGGTACCGACAGCTGGAATTGAGGGATGGCGATCTGGCCCGGGACCGTCGTCTCCGGCTCGCGTATCTTGCTTCGTCCCGGCCCCAGGGGGTGCGCCAGACGAAAGCGACCCGCCTCGAACATCACCACGACTTCGGCCACCCGGGAACGCCGAACGTCGAACGCCCCGCCGGTGAAGGCCTCTCCCCGGCGGATCACTTGGCCGCGCACGGCGTTGCGCACCACGGGAAACAGCCGCCCTTCGGACGAGACGACGACGGCGAGGGTTCCGTCGTGTGCCTTCGCAACTGCATAGGTGACCGCGGGCCGGACACTCGTCGGCAGGATCGACAGGCCCGTCAAGCCTGTCAGGCCCGTTGAACCCGTCGAGTCCATCGAACCCATCGAACCCATCGAACCGTCTCGGACCACGAACACCTCGACCAAATTGGGGCCATCCCGGAAGGCCTGCTCCGGAACCATGGCGACGAAACGCACGCTCTCCGCCGTCGGTTCGAAGCTCCGCGTCACGGCTCGAATCACGCCGTTCACCGCCACCGCCAGGTCCAGCGCGGCGGGGAGCCCGGCACCCGTCACGGTCCCCCGAACCAGAGCCGGTATCCACCCCGAAGCGGTATCGATGTCGTCGTAGTCCGACCGGCCCTTCAGATGCGCGACGAAGGGCGACTCGGATTCCACCCGCAGGGCGCTGACGCTTCGTCCCACCAGCTCTCGGTGGGGTCCGACGTCGAATAGATCGCCGTCGGCGCCGCGGCCGAACAATCGACCCGAGTCGCAAACCCGAGGCGCTTCAGTCCGAGCACCGTGGCGACCGATTCTTCGAACCAGATGTCGAGCGATCGTCCCACGATGCGCTCGATCGCGATCCCCAGACAAACATATCCCAGATCCGAGTAAACCGTCTTGCCGGGCTCGCCGACGGGCTCCGCTGCGATCGTCGCGAGGAACGCCCCGGCGTCGCTTCCGGCGACGTAGAGCGGCCTCCACGCGGGAAGTCCGGCGCTGTGGGCCGCGAAGCGAAGCAACGAAGCGTCCGCGTACGCCGAACCCTCGAGTTCGGGTAGCCACTCGACGGCTGGAGTGTCCAGCGAGCAGCGGCCCTGCTCCTCGAGCATCACCAGGGCCAGCCCCGTGCACAGCGGCTTGGTCAATGAAGCGAGATCATAGAGCGTGCCGGTTCCGGCCTCGATCCGTTCGGGTTCGAGCGCGGCATGACCCAGCGCCCGTTCGGAAACGATCCCGGACGGACCGCTGACGGACCACACAGCGCCGGGCATCCGTCCCGCATCGATCCGCGTCTGGAGGTAGCGACCGACCGAATCCATCACGAATCGGAACGTACGATCGAGTCGCGTTCAGCCGCAATCGCCGCGTGAACCCTGTGCGCCAACTCCAACGCGCGTTGCCCCTGCCGGCCGTCGATCACCGGCTGTTCGCCGCTGCGAACCGCCTCGACGAACGCCGTCAACTCGGCGGCCAGCGGCTCGGTTTTTTCGACGGGCAACAGATCGTGGATAATCCTGGGCGAACCGTCTTCCTGCGGCACCAACCGGTAGCGATCGACGGTTCGTCGGCCCGTGTCGCAGGACAGGTAGGTCCGGGCCTGAAACACGCGGAAGCGCCGCACGGGCTCGGGGGAAATGCGGCTCGCGGTCAGGTTGGCGACGCAGCCGGACCGGAAACGGATTCGCGCGTTGGCGATGTCGATCCTGTCGGTCAACGCCGCGATGCCCACTGCATCGACCGACACCGGCTCGCTACCGTCCAGCGCAAGCAGCAGGTCCAGGTCGTGGATCATCAAGTCGAGCACCACGTCGATATCGGTGCTACGCGCGCTGAAGGCAGCGAGGCGATGGATCTCGAAGAACCGCGGCCGGCTAACCGCGGTGGCCAGCGCACGGACCGCCGGGTTGAACCGTTCGGTATGACCGACCATCACGATCCGGTCCCGCTCCTCGGCGACCCTGTTGATCCGCTCGGCCTCCTCGATCGAACGGGCGAGCGGCTTCTCGACCAGCACGTGCACCCCGGCCTCGAGCAACTTGACGGCAACGTCGCAATGGGACTCTGTCGGGACGGCAACGCTGACCGCCGTCGTGCTGGCCGCCAGGTCGCTTTCGTCGTCGAACACACGGCAGTCGTATTCGAACGCGATCGCCTCCGCGCGCTGCCGGTCGCGATCCACGACGCCGACCAGTCGGGCGCCCTCGGTTTGCGTGTAGAGCCGGGCGTGGTGCTTGCCCAGGTGCCCGACCCCGACCACCCCGACGTCGATCGGCTCCGTCATCGGGTCACTCCGCGCTCGCTGCTGCGCACGAACTCGAGGAAATAGCGCACCTCTTCGAACTCGCCCGCGTCGGCCTCGAGCGCCTCGAGCGCTTCGCTCAATCTCAACTTGCTGCGGAACAACGTCGTGTAGGCACGTTTGAGCGCCTGGATCGTTTCTTTCGGGTAGCCGCGACGGCGCAGACCGATCAGGTTGAGGCCGTACGCCTTGGCTCGGTTCCCGACGGTAGTGACCCACGGCAGCGCATCCTGCGTGAGAACGGTGAAACCGCCGATGAACGCGAAGTCCGCGACGCGGCAGAACTGATGTATGCCGCAGTACGCCCCGACCGTCGCGTGATTGCCGACCTCGACATGGCCGGCTAACGTGGAGCCGTTGGCCAGGATGTTGTCGTCGCCGATCCGGCAATCGTGACCGACGTGAGTGTAGGCCATCATCAGGTTGCCGTCACCGACGCGAGTCACGCCTCCGCCGTCGGCCGTCCCGCGATTCAGCGTAGCGCTCTCGCGGATCGTGTTGCGCGCGCCGATCACCAGGCGGGTTTGCTCGCCGCCGTATCTCAGGTCCTGGGGAGCGCCGCCGATGGAGGCGAACGGTGAGATCACTGTCTCGGGGCCGATCTCCGTGAGACCTTCCACGACGACGTGGGACAGCAACCGGCAACCGTCACCCAACGTGACGTCCGGCCCGATGACGCAGAACGGCCCGATCTCGACGTTTGCGCCTACGTTCGCCCGTTCATCAACGAGACCC